>JAJTHX010000248.1 GCA_021300125.1 Betaproteobacteria bacterium
ACCTCGTCTCGCACACCCGGCTGGAGGTGGCGCACTACGAGATTCCGCCGGAGCAGATCACCGATGAAATCGCCCGCTTCGACCTGGCGATCCGCAGCGTTCGCGACGAACTGGGCCAGCTGCGCCGGGTAGTCCCGGCCGGAGCCCCCGCAGAATTCGGCGCCTTCATCGACCTGCACCTGATGATCCTCGACGACTCGACCCTGTCGGGCGAGCCGCGCAGCATCATCGAGAGCGAGCGCTGCAATGCCGAATGGGCGCTGCAGACCCAGACCGACGCGCTGCTGCAGCAGTTCGAGGCCATTGAGGACGCCTACCTGCGCGAGCGCCGTGCCGATGTTCTCCAGGTCGCCGAGCGGGTGATGAAGGCGCTGTCCGGCCAGCCCGGCTATGTGCCGCCTCCCGCCGCCGGTTCCGAGGAAAACCTGGTGCTGGTCGCCCACGACCTGTCGCCGGCTGATGTGGTGTTGTTCAAGCAGCACCAGTTCGCCAGCTTCGTCACCGACCTTGGCGGCTCGACCTCGCATACGGCCATCGTCGCGCGCAGCCTGAATATACCCTGCATCGTCGCCCTGCATCACGCGCGGCAGATGGTGCGGGAGAACGAGATCGTCATCGTCGACGGCAGCGCAGGCGTGCTGATCGTCGACCCCGATCCGCAGGTGCTCGCCGAATACCAGTTGCGCCAGCGCGAATTCGGCCTTGAGCGGCAGAAGCTCAAGCGCCTGCGCGACACGCCGGCGCGGACCCTCGACGGCATCGACATCGAGCTGCACGCCAATATCGAGCTGCCCGGCGACGTCGCGCTGGCCCGCGAAAACGGTGCCGCCGGCATCGGCCTGTTCCGCACCGAATTCCTGTTCCTGAACCGCCCCGACCTGCCTGGCGAGGACGAGCAGTTCGAGGCCTATCGCCAGGTCCTGCGCGACATGGACGGCCGCCCGGTCACGATCAGGACCTACGACCTTGGCGCGGACAAACAGCTCGACGATTCGGCACGGCTTCCGACCAATCCGGCGCTTGGCCTGCGTGCGATCCGCCTCTGCCTGACCGAGCCCAAGCGCTTCATCACCCAGCTGCGCGCGATGCTGCGCGCCTCGGCCCACGGCCGGCTGCAGATCCTGATCCCGATGCTGATGAACGCCTCGGAAATCGACCAGGCGCTGCTGCTGATCGAGCAGGCCAAGCGCAGCCTCGACGACGAAGGCATCGCCTACGACCGGGCAGTGCTGGTGGGCGGCATGGTCGAAATCCCCGCGGCCGCGCTGGCGCTCGGCCTGCTCACCCGGCGCCTCGATTTCCTGTCGGTAGGCACCAATGACCTGATCCAGTACATGCTCGCGATCGACCGTACCGACGACAGCGTCGCCCACCTCTACGACCCCCTGCATCCGGCGATCCTGAGCTTGCTTGCCCATGTCTTCGACGCCGCGGCCAAGGCCGGCAAACCGGTTGCAGTCTGCGGCGAGATGGCCGGTGACCTGACACTGACTCGGCTGTTGCTGGCTCTCGGCCTGCGCCGCTTTTCGATGCATTCCGCACATCTCCTCGACGTCAAGCAGCGCGTGCTGAAAACGCGCATCGAGGACATCCGCCCGATCGGGCGCCGCATGCTGCGTGCAACCGAGCCGGCCCGCCTCGCCACCCTGCTCGACAAGATCAACGCCTGAACCGGATGCTGCGACAGGAGACCCGGCGCGGGGCCTGAGGGCGGAGCCCGGGATTGCGCCGGTTTGACAAGCCCCGGGGCCGCGGGTAATGTTGGGCTCCGATGTCGCGCCGATTTGAGATCAGCTTGCGGGCGCGTAATAAATCCGGCTAAAGAGATGATGATTCTCGTAACCCCGGAGCGCAGGCTGCGGGGGTTTTTTATGTCCGCTGCATCCACCATCGAAACCGCCTCGGTCGGGGCCGTCACGCCACAGGTCGCGCGCTTCAGCGAACCGCTGCCGCTGCGCTGTGGCCGCACGCTTGAGGGTTTCGAACTGGTCTATGAAACCTACGGCACGCTCAATGCCGAGCGCTCCAATGCGGTGCTGGTCTGCCACGCACTGAACGCTTCCCACCATGTCGCCGGTCATTACGCCGATGCGCCCGAGAACACCGGCTGGTGGGACAACATGATCGGTCCCGGCAAGCCGGTGGACACCCGGCGGTTCTTCGTGATCGGCGTCAACAACATCGGCGGCTGCCATGGCTCGACCGGGCCGCTGAGCCTCAACCCGCAGACCGGCAAACCCTGGGGCGGCGACTTTCCGCTGGTCACCGTGGAGGACTGGGTCGATGCCCAGCGCCGGCTCGCCGACCGCCTCGGCATCGAACGGTTTGCCGCGGTGATGGGCGGCAGTCTCGGTGCGATGCAGGCGCTCGCCTGGTCGGCACGCTACCCGGACCGCTTGCGCCACAGCATCGTCATCGCCTGTGCGCCCAACCTGTCAGCACAGAACATCGCCTTCAACGAAGTGGCCCGCCAGGCGATCATCACCGACCCCGATTTCAATGACGGCCATTACCGCGAGCGGGGCGCCGCGCCCAAACGCGGCCTGCGCGTGGCGCGCATGGTCGGCCATATCACTTATCTCTCGGATGACGAGATGGCCATCAAGTTCGGCCGCCAGCTCAAGAACGGCCGCCTGGGCTACACCTTCGACACCGAATTCCAGATCGAATCCTACCTGCGCCACCAGGGCAACAAGTTCGCCGACTATTTCGACGCCAACACCTACCTGCGCATCACCAAGGCGCTGGATTACTTCGACCCGGCTGGCGAGCACGGCGGTGACCTCGCCGCGGCGCTGCGGCCGGTGCGGGCCGGCGTGCTGGTCATTTCCTTCAGCACCGACTGGCGCTTTTCGCCAGAGCGCTCGCGCGAGATCGTCGATGCGCTGCTGAAAAACCGTGCCCGCGTCACCTATGCCGAGATCGATGCGCCGCATGGCCACGACGCCTTCCTGCTCGACGACCCGCGCTACCACCGCCTGGTGGCGGCCTACTTCGACCGCATCGGCGCGGAGGCCGCGGCATGACCGGCAATCGCGGCGCCGACCGCCCCGATTTCGAGGTCATCGCGGACTGGATCCCGAGGGATGCCCATGTGCTCGACCTCGGCTGCGGCGACGGCGCCCTGCTGCGTTTCCTGCGCGAGCGGCGCGGCGTCACGGGCTATGGTGTCGAGATTGACGATGACAACGTGCTGGCCTGTACGCGCAATGGCGTGTCCGTGATCCAGGGCGACCTCGAGCGCGGCCTGTCC
>JAJTHX010000141.1 GCA_021300125.1 Betaproteobacteria bacterium
GCATCGGCCTGATGATCGGTGCCGAGCGGGAGCGGCGCAAGGGTATGGGCGCAGCGCGGGCGCCTGCCGGCATCCGCACCTTTGCTGCGGTGTCGCTCCTCGGCGCAGTCAGCGCCAGCGTCGGCGACATGCTGCTGCTCGCGATTTCAGCCGCGTCAGTCGCTGCATTTTCCGCAATCGCCTATGCACGCACTGCGCGGCAGGATCCGGGGCTGACCACCGAAATCGCACTGCTGCTGACGCTGCTGCTGGGAGCCATGGCGATGCATGAACCGGCCCAGGCTGCGGGCCTCGCAGCGACAGTGGCCCTGCTGCTTGCCGCACGCGAACGCATCCACCATTTCGTGCGGCGCGTGCTGACCGAACAGGAGCTCAATGACGCGCTGGTGCTGGCCGCGGCGACCCTGGTGATCCTGCCGCTGGCGCCCGACCGCCATCTCGGACCTTATGCAGCGCTCAATCCGCACAACGCCTGGACAGTGGTGGTGCTGATGCTCGCGATCGGCGCCGCCGGCCATGTCGCCATGCGGCTGCTGGGCTCGCGCCTGGGCCTGGCCGCAGCCGGGTTTGCCTCGGGCTTCGTGTCGAGCACGGCCACCATCGGCAGCATGGGTGCCTATGCCCGCCGCAACCCGGAACTGTTGCGGTCTGCGGCTTCGGGCGCGGTGCTTTCTTCCGTGGCCACCGTTGTTCAGATGACGATGATCCTTGCGGTCACCAGCCTCGACGTGCTCAAACTGCTGCTGTTGCCGATGGCCTGCGCCGGGTTCGCCGCCTTCGCTGCCGGCGTGCTGTCCACGCTGCGCAACGGGGGCCCGGCAGAGCCCCCGAAAAAAGACGAAGGCAGGGCTTTCAGCCTCGCCAGCGCATTGCTGTTTGCAGCGCTGATCACCGGGGTGACCCTGCTGTCGGCGGCGCTGGTGGACTGGCTGGGCCGGCAGGGCTTGCTGTTCGCAGCAACGCTGACCGGACTGGCCGACGCGCACGCAACCGCAGCCTCGGCCGCCTCACTGGCCGCGGGCGGCGGTATTGCCGCGGAGGATGCCGCTATCGCGGTACTGCTGGGATTGAGCGCCAACAGCCTCAGCAAGACCGTGGTGGCGCTGGCCAGCGGCGGCGGCCGCTATGCGCTCCAGGTGGTGCCCGGAGTGGCAATGACCGTCGCAGCCGCCTGGCTGGGCTGGCTGGCGGGCTGAGGCTCAGCCGCGGCGGGAGGCCGCCGCGCCGAGCATTTCCATGGCGTGCCGGCGGGTGGTTTCGGTGATTTTGACGCCCCCCAGCATGCGCGCCACTTCCTCGACGCGCCCCGGTCCGTCGAGCACGGTCACCTCGGAACGGACCTCGCTGTTGCGCCGGGTCTTGCTCACCCGCCATTGACGGTCGGCACGCGCCGCAACCTGCGGCAGGTGGGTTATACACATCACCTGGCGGCTGCGTCCGAGCTCGCGCAGCATGCCGCCGACAATCTCGGCAACACCTCCGCCGATGCCGACATCCACCTCGTCGAAAATCAGCGTGGGTGCCTTCGCCACTCGGGCCAGCACGGCCTGGATCGCCAGCGACAGGCGCGACAGTTCGCCGCCGGATGCCGTTTTGGCCACCGGTTGCGGGCTCATCCCGGCATGTGGCGCAACCCTGAACTCGACCTGCTCGAGGCCAAAGGCCGCGGGCTCATCCAGGCTTTCCAGCGCCACCTCGAACACCCCGCCTTGCATCGCCAGCGCCTGCATGCCTTCGCTGACTGCGGCGCCCAGCTTGCGTGCGGCCTTTTTGCGGCCTGAGGACAGCAGTTTCGCCGCGCCAAGACTGGCGGCAGCCGCCGCGGTCTCGCGCTGCCGCAATATTTCCGGATCTCCACCGGCCTGAAGCTCGGCGAGGCGTGTGCGCACACGTTCGGTCATTTCCGGAAGGCTTTCAGGTGTGACGCGGTACTTGCGCGCGGTGCCATGCAGGACATCGAGGCGCTGCTCGACCTCGCGCAGCCGCTGCGGATCCAGATCTGCGCGCTCGCCATAACGGCGCAGCGCCGCCGCAGCCTCCTGCAGCTGGATCCGCGCCGGCTCCAGCATGTCGAGGATTTCACGCAGCCGCGCATCATGCTGCAGCAGCGGTTGCAGCTTCGAGAGGACTGCATCAACCTGCTCCAGCGCCGCACCTTCGGCCTCGGACAGCACCTCGACACCGGCCTGCGCGGCCTCGATCAGGCTCGCGGCATGGGCGAGACGGGAGTGCTCGGCGCTGACGGCACTCCACTCCCCCGGGGCGATTTTCAGGGCATCAAGCTCCTGCAGTTGCCACTCCAGCCGCTCCCTTTCGGCTGCGACCGCCGCGGCATTGCCCTCGAAAGCGAGCCGCTCCTCGCGCCGGCGCTGCCAGTCGCGCCAGGCATCGGCCACGGCCGCCGCCTGCGCTTCAAGCCCGCCATAGGCATCCAGCAGGGCCCGCTGCGTGGCGGCACGGCTCAGCGACTGGTGCTGGTGCTGGCCGTGGATGTCGATCAGGAAAGAGCCGGCCTCGCGCAACTGGGCCGCAGTGGCAGGATGGCCGTTGATGAAACCGCGCGACCGCCCGCCCGCCTCGACCACCCGGCGCAGCAGGCAGATCCCATCGTCCCCGGCGAGGTCGTTGTCGGAAAGCCAGTCCTGCAGCGCGCGGTTGCCGTCGGTGGC
>JAJTHX010000143.1 GCA_021300125.1 Betaproteobacteria bacterium
CGCGCCACGGTGACGTAGGGATTGGTGAACAGCGCGTCGACCAATTCGAGGGCGCGTGGCTTGTCTTTGACGAGCGCACGGAATTTTTCGCGAATGCCGAGCAGTTCCGCCGATTGCTTGGCGGCTTCGGTGGCGATCCGGGTTACGCCGGTGATGAAGTAACGAATCCACGCATTCCAGTCGCCGTGAGTTCGAACGCGCTGCAGCAGGTCGTAATAGTCCTGCCGGTGCTCTTCGATGTAAGCCGAGAGGTACAGCAGCGGCTGGTTCAGGCGCTTGCGTTCGATCAGGAACAGCGTGATCAGCAGCCGGCCCACGCGGCCATTACCGTCGAGAAATGGGTGAATGGCTTCAAACTGCTGGTGCATGATCGCGCATTGCACCAGATCGGGCATGGTGTCGCGGACATGCACGAATTTTTCCCAGTCGTACAGGCATTCATTCATGGCATCCACTGGCGGCGGCACATAAGCCGCTGTCGCCGGTGTGCTGCCCTGCGGTCCGATCCAGTTCTGGGAGCGGCGGAATTCGCCCGGCGTGGCCTTGTCGCCGCGCACACCTTTCATCAACCGCTCATGGATTTCACGCACCAGACGAAGCGACAAAGGCAGCTCATCCAGGCGTTTGATGCCGAACTCCAGCGCGGAAACGTAATTCCGCACCTCGCGCACATCATCATGCGGCTTGGGTGCCGAATGTTCACCGCCCATCTCGTCAATCAGCAGATCGGAAAGACTGGCGCGTGTGCCCTCGATGCGGGATGAGAGCACCGCCTCGCGCCGGACCCAGGGCGCGATCAGCAGATGCGGGTTGGGCAAGATGCGGCCGATACCGGACAGCTCCGAGAGCGCGGCATCCGCCTTGGAGAGCAGCAGCACCAGATCGGGGTCGTATTGCAGCTTCGGCGGCAGCGGTGCCGGAACAAAGGCGGCATAGCCTTGCGGCAATTCAACAACACGCCCGGCATCAGCGGATAAAAAATCATTAATATTCATGGGGTTAGCCTTTTAAAAAGGCTTTCAAAGCCGCCTGCGCTTTGAAAGAAATTCGACCAATTCTTTCAAAGATCGGGTGGCTCTGCAACACCTGCTTCAAAGCCCTGCCGGGTTTACCCGACCAGTGAAGTGATCGCCCAGTTTGATCCGGACGCGCTCATTTTTCTCGCGTTCGTCCTGGGTAATGCAGGCTGAACAAACAGGGTGAGTGCAACTTTCAGTTAAGTGACACAGACCCTATTAATTGCGGACCCCGGTCATCGTTTACGGAAAAATCTGCGACATCACGGCCTGACCGTAAGGGCCGTACGGATTCGCGAGCGTTTCCTTGAGTTCGAAATGGTCATATTCCTCTGCCACGACCAGCCGGCTTGATTTTCCGGAGTCACGCAGCGCCTTGTCAAAGTCGATGGACTGCCGCTGGAACTCCGGTGTTTCCCGTGTGCCATACACCAGCACGACCGGTGTGCGAATGCGTTCAAGGTGGCGCTGCGGGCTCAGCTTGAACTCAAGGTCGTCGTCGAATTTCACGTAAGAGCTTCTGGAAGACAGCCTGACCGGGTGCAGGTCGAACATTCCGCTGCACAGGACGGCGCCGCGGATGAAGTTTTCGGGGAGGGCGGGGTCGTAGTCCTTCTTCCAGTCCGTGGTCAGCGCCACGGCGGCCAGGTGTGCGCCGGACGAATGGCCGACCAGGTAGATTCGACTCCGGTCCGCGTCCAGTTTCCCGGCATTCCGGTAGACCCAGATCAGCGACCGGCGAACCTGGTCCGCCAGCGTCCTCAGACTGTCCGCGGCATCCTGCACCCAGGAAAAATCGGGGACGATGAAGTGGGCGCCAGCCTTGACGAACATTTCCGCCGCGAAGGCGTTCTGGCTGGCGAGCCCCCTTCTCCATGCGCCACCGTGGATGAATACGACAATCGGGGCGTTGCGTTGCGCTGCCGGATAGACATCCAGGCCTTCGATCGGGGCGTCGCCATAAGCATGTCTTTGCGGTGGTCCGATCCTGGCCCGGACTGCTGCGCTGGCGAGAGACATCCGCGTGCGCACATGTTCCGAATGCGGCGCATAGGCCGACTGGTTATAGACGGCATCCAGCCCGGCCTGATCATAGTGGAGGAATACCAGTTTGCCGGTGGACGGTTGAGGGGTGTGGGACTCGTTTGCAGTCATCGGAGGTCCGGAAGTTTCAGGTGGAAGCGGAATGCGAGGATGCGGAACACTGGAATCAGTCGATTGTAAGCATGCAACAGGGTAAGCCTGCGCCCGGTTCTCGCTCAACCCGGCAGCGGAAAGACCGGATGACCCCA
Organism: Betaproteobacteria bacterium; assembly: GCA_021300125.1. GTDB lineage: Bacteria > Pseudomonadota > Gammaproteobacteria > Burkholderiales > SG8-41. The sequence continues at coordinate 2,309 of JAJTHX010000143.1, forward strand.
GTCCGCCTGCTGCACGCGCACGAAATCGGGGAAGGCCTGTTCCCAGTGGCTGTGCCAGTGATCCGGGCCGGAGCCGTTGAGGCCGGGGTGGATCAGGACGGAGAAGTTTTTCAGGGTGGGCATGGTATAGAGCATAGGTGAAGCGTGGATAGAGAAAAGTGGCCTACTCTATCGCTACATCATTCTGAGTTCTTAGACGAAGAAATTCCTTCACGGAACCTTGATTAAAATCCAATTAAAAACAAATACTTAA
>JAJTHX010000296.1 GCA_021300125.1 Betaproteobacteria bacterium
CCACGCCGATTGATGCCGCGTATCCGCGGCTGCCGCCTCAGACCACCATCAGCATGAAGGTGATGGCCATTGCGCCGTAGAACACGCACTGGTCGCGGTATTCCTGCGCCTTGTTCCACAGCATCATCATCAGGATCATGATTTGTCTCCGTTGTCTTCGGTTTTGCCACGGCCCAGCGACCGCAGCAGTTGCGTGATCACTGCACTGCTGAAACCGCGGCCCATCAGGAACCGCGCCTGCTTCGCACGTTCCGCGGCACTGCCTGCCGGCTCACGGAATTTTTTTTGCCATACCGCACGCGCCGCCTCGAACTCGCCGGCCTTAAGGCTGGCGACGGTATTGCCGATGACCTCTGCCGAAACACCCTTGGCCTCAAGGTCGCGGCGGATGCGCACCGGGCCGTAGCGGCCGCGCCGGGCATGCACCAGCTGTTCCGCCGCCCGGGTTTCAGATAACCAGCCGCGCTGCGAGAACTCGTCGAGGACCGTTTCGACTTCGGCTTCATTCTCGGCGTGCAGCGCGAGTACACGCGCCAGTTCCTGCCGTGTGTACTCGCGCCGCGCCAAGTGCCTAAGTGCACGGACCCTCAGCTTGGGTTCTGGAGCCGGCATGGCGCGTACTGCCGGATTAATCCTGTGTCCGTCGCCCCGTTACTCGCCCGAGGCCTTCTTGCGGCCGGAGGCGGGTTCGGAGTCGACTACTTCGAGATTCGGCTTTTTCGGGCCCGGAGCGGCAATACCCAGGGCGGCACGGATCTTGGCCTCGATCTCGGCGGCGACTTCGGGTTTTTCACGCAGGTAATCGCGGGTGTTGTCCTTGCCCTGGCCGATGCGGTCCTTGCCGTAGGAATACCAGGCGCCGGACTTCTCGATGATGTTGTGGATCACGCCGAGCTCGATGATTTCGCCCTCGCGCGAGATACCCTCGCCGTAAAGGATGTCGAACTCGGCCTGGCGGAACGGCGGCGCCACCTTGTTCTTGACCACCTTGGCGCGGGTCTCGGAGCCGATGACCTCCTCGCCCTTCTTGATCGAGCCGATGCGGCGGATGTCGATGCGCACCGAGGAGTAGAACTTCAGGGCATTGCCGCCGGTGGTGGTTTCCGGATTGCCGAACATGACGCCGATCTTCATGCGGATCTGGTTGATGAAGATCACCAATGTGTTCGAGCGCTTGATGTTGGCGGTGAGCTTGCGCAGCGCCTGGCTCATCAGCCGCGCCTGCAGTCCCATCTGCGGCTCGCCCATCTCGCCCTCGATCTCGGCCTTGGGCACCAGTGCTGCCACCGAGTCGATGACCACCACGTCGACCGAACCCGAACGCACCAGCATGTCGGCGATTTCGAGGGCCTGCTCGCCGTTGTCGGGCTGGGAGATGATGAGTTCGTCGACTTTCACGCCGAGCTTGGCGGCGTACTGCGGGTCGAGCGCATGCTCGGCATCGATGAAGGCCGCCGAACCGCCCAGCTTCTGCATCTGCGCGATCACCGACAGCGTCAGCGTGGTCTTGCCCGAGGATTCCGGCCCGTAGATCTCGACCACGCGACCGCGCGGCAGCCCGCCGATGCCGAGCGCGATGTCCAGACCGAGCGAGCCGGTCGACACCGCCTGGATATCATTGGCGACATCGGATTCGCCAAGGCGCATCACCGAGCCCTTGCCGAACTGCTTTTCGATCTGCGACAGCGCTGCGGCCAGCGCCTTGGTCTTGTTCTCGTCCATGTCCATTCCTCTCGCTTCGGTGGTTGGGTCCGGCGGCCTCGGCCGCGGATGCTGCGTTATGCCCTGGTATATACCCCGGGTTTAATCCGGTTAATGCTTCAACGTTGAAACCAGTGTACACGGTTTCGCCAAAAATGTGAATATTTATACAGTAGTGTGAATAAAAACACCTGATCAAATAAATAACCTTTTAAATCAAATAGTTATGATTTATCTGGAGCGTGCGGGAGCAGATCCAGCAGGCCCTGCAAGGCATCCCTTACAGTCTGCCGCCGCACCGCTTCGCGGTCGCCGGCGTAGTGCCGGACGAGGCTTTTCGGTTCACCGTTCTTGATGCCCCAAGCGAGACAGACCGTGCCCACGGGCTTGTGCGGCGTGCCGCCGCCGGGACCGGCGGTGCCGCTCACCGCCACTGCCACCTGGGCGTGGCTGTTGCGGAGCGCGCCGGCCACCATCTCGCGCACCACAGGCTCGGATACCGCGCCGTGCGCGCCCAGCGTGTCCTGCGCGACGTCCAGCATTTCGCGTTTGGCAATATAGGTGTAGCTGATAAAGCCGCGCTCAAACCAGTTGGAGCTGCCCGCCACCGCGGTGCAGGCCTGCGCAATCCAGCCGCCAGTGCAAGACTCCGCGGTCGCCAGCATCAGTCCCTGCGCCTTCAGCGCCTCGCCCACCTGTGCCGCCAGCTGCATCAAGGCCTGGTCGTCGGCCCCGGTTTGCTTGCTCATCTGCGATCTCCCGGATACGCCGGTTCAGGACATCAGGCTGTACACCGCCGCCATCACCAGCAGCGTATAACCCGCCGCGATGAGATCGTCCCACATCACGCCAAAACCGTTCTTGAGCATGCGGTCATAGTAACGGATGGGTGGCGGCTTCAGGATATCGAACAGCCTGAACACGAGAAAAGCGAAGGCCTGCCAGTAGCCTGTGACCGGGACGAAAAACAGGACCAGCAGAAAGGCCACCGTTTCGTCCCAGACCATGCCGCCATGATCGGCGACCCCCAGTGCGCGACCGGTCACCGCCGCAGCCCAGACCCCGACCCAGAACAGCGCCATTACCAGTACCAGGAAAGCCCAGCCCTCGACCCGCGGCGCCAGCCAGTGGTACATCGGCAGCGCAAGCAGAGTGCCGAACGTGCCCGGCACCACCGGAGCAAGGCCAAGCCCGCCGCCGAAGGCGATGAAGTGCGCGGGGTGGCGGAAGATAAAGCGGAAACCCGGGCTCGCGGAAACGGTCATGTTGTGGCCGGCGTGTTGGTCATCGCGGTTGATGGCATGCAGAATGAGTGACGCCACATGTCTTCGGTCATGATACCTGGCGCGGCAAGCCGGCCTGCACAAGGCCCGAGGCAGAGGGCATCTTCCGCATCCTTCGCCTCGCGGCAAGCCTAGAGCCCAGCCCGGCGGAGCATTGTTGCGCATTAGCGGGCAGAGGCCAGCCGGCAACAATCGCTGCCCCCTGTTTCCACGTCGCGGGCGTCTCTGCTGGGCAGCAGCGATTCGGTAAAAGCAGCATCTTAAAGGCCGCCACAGACGGATATCCCCGCGACAATCCGAGGATCCTGCACGATACAAGCACCGGCCTGTCCATCGCTTCAGGGCTGGAAGTGGTCAAAACCAGTGCGCGTGGGCGGCACCGGCAGGCCGGTGCAATCGACCACCACTGTCCGGTAAGCCCCCTCTGTGGTACGCAGCACACGGCCGATGCAGGTCACCCGCGTCTCGGCAACGGCGGCCGCACGCACTACATCGGCATGGCGCCGGGGCGCTGCGGTAAAGCACAGTTCGTAATCGTTGCCACCGCCGAGCAGCGCCGCAAGCGCCACGGGATGTCCGCGATGCCGGCGCAGCAGCGCAGAGCACGGCAGGCGCTCCAGCTCCACCGCGGCGGCAACCTTCGAGCGTTCGCAGATGTGACCCAGGTCGGCAACAAGACCGTCGGAGACGTCGATTGCGCTGCGCGCGATGCCGCGCAGTGCAAGGCCCAGCGCGACCCGCGGCTGCGGCCAGTCGAGGCGCCGCTGCGCGGCCTTGCGTTCTGCGGGTTTGAGACGGATGCCGCCGCGGCGTGCGCTCACCGCCAGCGCGGCATCCCCCAGCGTGCCGGACACCCAGATCTCGTCACCAGGGCGCGCGCCGTCCCGGCGTAGCGCGCGGCGAGCCGGCACCTCGCCGATGATCTGCACGCACAGATTGAGCGGCCCGCGTGTGGTATCGCCGCCGACCAGATCGACGCCGTATTGGCGCGCGCAGGCCATGAAACCCCTGGCCATGGCCGCCACCCAGCGCTCGTCCGCCTTCGGCAGCGCGATGCCCAGCGTAGCCCAGCGCGGCGTTGCACCCATCGCTGCCATGTCCGAGAGGTTCACCGCGAGAGCCTTGTGCCCGACTGATCCCGGATCGGCGTCCATGAAAAAATGGCGCCCGCCGACCAGCATGTCGGCGGCCACTGCCAGCGCATGGCCGCGCGCGGGGCGGATCAGTGCCGCATCGTCACCAACGCCGAGCAGGCTGTGCGGCGTGCGGTGTGTGAAATGGCGGGCGATCAGTTCGAACTCGGAGGGCATCGGCAGCTCAACCGGCCGTCAGGTGGCACGCCATCCAGTCCGCCGTCTGGGTCTGGAACATGTAGCGGCGGTTGTTGGCGACATGATTGCCGCCCTTGACGATCAGCAGCACGCACGGACCCGAGACCTCTGCGGCGATGCGCTCGGCGTTGTGCGGTGGCGTCAGGCGGTCGAGCTCCCCGCCGACGACATAGATCGGGCAGCTGATGTTTTTCGCAACACCTTCCAGGGTAAGCATTTTCGCGTTCTCACGCGCCATGGTCATGTCCCTGGCATGAGAGCGCACGCGGAAGGCCTCGCGCGACAGCTCATTGCGGCTGTCAAAAGTCTCGACCCAGCTGTAGGGACCTGAAAGCGAGATGCAGGCCTTGATGCGTTTCTCGAAGGCGACACTGCGCGCGGCGTAGTAACCGCCCAGCGACACGCCCCAGAGGCCGATGCGCGCAGGATCGAGATCCCTGCGCGAGAACACAAAATCCACCACCGCGGTGGTCGCCACCTCGTAGTCGCCGCGGATCGGAATGTCGTATTCGGCTTCGCCCTGCCCCGGGCCATCGAAAGCCAGGGTGGCCATGCCACGGGCGAGGAAGATGTTTTCATAGACATCCAGCTCTTCCTTGGTAGAGTCAAGGCCAACGCACATGATCACCACCGGATGAGGACCGCTGCCTGAAGGCTTGCGCAGGATGCCGGCAAGCCGGTGGCTGCCATAGGCGATCTCGACGCGCTCGCCCGGAAACGGCAGCAGCGGCAGCGCCAGCTGACGGCACTCGATCACCTTGCGGTGCGCCGCCCGCATCTGTTCCGGATCGTGCACAAACATGAACTTTCCGAAGTGGTAACACATCGCGGCACGGGTCAGGTGCTCGCCGGCCGAAAGCCTGAAGCCCGCAGCCAGGGCCTCGCGGCCGAGGCCCTCGTGGACCGCGGCGCGCGCACTCCATGCGGCGCACCACTCCCCCCACTGGGTGATGCCGGCGGTAACTTCCTCGAAGTCAGTCAGCGGTACACCGCTCGACACGAAGCGTGGCGCCCAGTGATGGATGGCGGTTACCACCCGCTGGTCTTTGGTGGCGGGAATGGTGGCAGTCATCGGCAAGGCCCTCGGTTGCGGTTGCTGTTGAAGTACTGTGTTGATGGCCACCGATGCTACCAGAGCCCTGCACGTTCTCGCTGAAGCCGATTTAGGGCAAAATCCGCGGTCACCCGAAACCTTCCCCTGCAAACCGGAACATCGACATTCAACGCTTGGCCTACATGCGGATACTCACGGCAGCTTTGGTGCCGTGAGCCGCAAGCCTGTCCAGACTGGAACTTTTGCCGGCGGCACACCAGATACCATGCACACTTACCCAGCCATACTCCCGGTTATCGTGACAGTCGTGCTTGCCGTGATGGGCACAGCCCGGCCTGCGGCTGCGCAGGATTGGCCGTTGCGCCCGATCCGCATGATCGCGCCAATCTCGGCCGGCGGTGGCGCCGATGTGGCTGCGCGCCTGCTCGCCCGGTCGATGGGAGAGACGCTGAGGCAACAGGTCGTGGTCGACAACCGGCCCGGAGGGGGCAGCGTGCTCGGCACCGCGGCCGCCGCGACCGCCGCCGCCGATGGCCACACCCTGCTCTGGATTTCGGGTGCGCACGCCATCAACGCCGCCTTCAACCGCAACCTGCCGTACGACTCGATGAAAAGTTTCGAGGCGGTCGGGCTGTTCGCGAAAATGCCCTTCGTGCTGGTGATACACCCGGGCATCAGCGCGAAAACGGTGCCCGAGCTGCTGGCGCTGGTACGCGCCCACCCCGGCAAGTACAACTACGCCAGCAGCGGCATCGGCAGCGCCTCGCATCTTGGTCTTGAGATGCTGAAACTCGCCGCAAAACTGGACATGGTGAACGTCAGCTACAAGGGCGCAGCCCCCTCGCTGGCCGGCCTCATCGGTGGCGAAGTACAGATGGCGATGCTGGGGCCGCTGTCGGTGAAGCCGCACATCGCCGCGGGCAAGGTCAGGCCGCTGGCGGTAACCACGGCCGGACGTTCCGCCGCCTTCCCCGGACTGCCCGCGCTGGGCGAGAGCGTGCCGCAGTACGAGATGACAAGCTGGTACGGCATGCTGGTGCCGCACGCAACGCCCCCGGGCATCATCGCGCGGCTCAATGCCGCGATCACCATCGCGCAATCAGACAAGGCCGTGGCCGACAGCCTGGGCGCCGAGGGCGCGGAACTGCCGCGCAACTCGCCGCAGGATTTCCGGCGGCACCTTGAAACCGAAATCGCACGTTATATGGCCCTGCGCCAGAAACTCGACATCCGCCTTGAATGACCCTCACTGAAAAGAGACCGTCCATGCCCACCGTCCACCTCAACGGCACCGATATCCCCCACGAAATCCTCGGCAGCTCCGGATCCTGGGTCGCGCTGGCCCCGGGTGGGCGCCGCGGCATGGACGACATCCGCTCGCTGGCGGCGCGCATAGCCGCCGGTGGCTTCCGGGTGCTGGTCTATGACCGCCGCAACTGCGGCGCGGCGCCGGTCAGCGTCGGCGGCGGCAACACCGAGCACGAAGTCTGGGCGGACGACCTGCATGCCCTGTTGCAGCACCTGGGTGCGCTGCCCGCGTTCATCGGCGGCAGCTCGTCGGGCTGCCGCCTGTCGATCGACTTCGCGCTGCGTTACCCGCAGGCGGTGCGCGGCCTGCTGCTGTGGCGGGTCACCGGCGGCGCGTTCGCGGTGAAACGGCTGACCGAAAAGTATTACGGCGAATACATCCGCGCCGCGCGCGAGGGCGGCATGGCCGCGGTATGCGCCACCGCGCATTTCAGCGAACTGATCGCCGTACGCCCGGCCAACCGGGAGGTGCTGATGACGATGGACCCCGCGCAATTCATCAAGGCGATGGGCGAATGGGACGCGCAGTTCCGCGCTGGCGGCGGCGAACCGGTGATTGGCGCGAGCGAAGCCCAGCTGCGCTCGATCAACATGCCCGCCTGCATCGTGCCCGGCAACGACCTGACCCACCCCCGCTCCGCCGCGGAGAAGCTCGCGCGCCTGATGCCGCGGGCCGAACTCCATCCGCTGATGGGCAAGGACCTCGATGTGGACGTGGACGCGCCCGCAAACTGGGACGCCAAGGAAGCGGAGCTCGCGGCCATCCTCACCGCGGGCCTGCGCCGCATGG
>JAJTHX010000103.1 GCA_021300125.1 Betaproteobacteria bacterium
CAACCTCGACGAGGGCGAGAAGCTCGTCGGAATGGAAACCATCGTCGAAACGGACGAAGACGAAGAGTAGGCGCGCTGGATCGCGGACTGCGGAAGGGGATCGAGAGCTTCCCATTTGACGCAGCCCTACCAGCCCGCCCCTCAAACCCGATCACTTAATCCTCAATCCTGAAAATGGCCAGAGTATTCAATTTCAGCGCCGGTCCGGCGGTTTTGCCGGAGCCGGTATTGCAGCAGGCCGCCGCGGAAATGCTCGACTGGCATGGCAGCGGAATGTCGGTGATGGAGATGAGCCACCGCGGCAAGGAATTCATCGACATCCACGCCAGGGCGGAAGCCGACCTGCGCGAGCTGATGGCGATCCCGAGGAACTACAAGGTGCTGTTTCTCCAGGGCGGTGCCTCCGCGCAGTTCGCGCTGATTCCGATGAACCTGCTGCGCGGCAAATCCGGCGCTGATTACGTCAACACCGGGCAGTGGTCGAAAAAAGCCATTGCCGACGCGAAGAAATACTGCAAGGTCAACGTCGCGGCGACTTCGGAGCCCGACAGCTACACCCGGGTGCCGAAGCAGTCGGAATGGAGGCTGGATCCGGATGCCGCTTACGTGCATGTCACCACCAATGAGACCATCGGCGGCGTTGAATTCCACTGGGTGCCGGACACCGGCGCCGTGCCGCTGGTGGCCGACATGTCTTCGCACATCCTGTCGCGGCCGATGGATGTCTCCCGCTACGGCCTGATCTATGCCGGCGCGCAGAAAAACATCGGCCCCGCAGGGCTGACCATCGTCATCGTGCGTGATGACCTGATCGGCCAGGCCATGCCGCAGACACCGACCGTGTTCGACTACAAGGTGCAGGCCGACAACGATTCGATGTCGAACACGCCGTCAACCTACGCCATCTACATCGCCGGACTGGTGTTCGAGTGGCTGATAAAGCAGGGTGGCGTTGCGGCGATGGAGAGGGTCAACCGCGCCAAGGCGGCTCTGCTCTACGATCACCTCGACCGCACCGAGTTCTACCACTCGCCGGTGGCGCGCGACGACCGTTCCCTGATGAACATCGCGTTCACGCTGCGCAACGAAGCGCTCGACAAGGCCTTCATCCAGGAGTCGGAGGCCGCCGGGCTGTTCCAGCTCAAAGGGCACCGCTCGGTCGGCGGCATGCGTGCCTCGATCTACAACGCCATGCCGGTCGAGGGCGTGAAGGCCCTCGTGGGTTTCATGCAGGAATTCGAGCGCAAGCATGGCTGAGCCTTTCCGCATCCTCACGCTGAACTCGATCGCCGCGGTCGGATTGCAGCGTTTTCCGAAAGACCGCTATGCCGTGGCGGGCGACACCGCCAACCCCGATGCCGTCGTGGTGCGATCCCACGACATGCACAAGATGGAAATACCGGCCAGCGTCAAGGCCATCGGCCGTGCCGGTGCCGGCACCAACAACATCCCGGTGGACCGGATGAGCCAGCGCGGCGCGCCGGTGTTCAACGCGCCCGGCGCCAATGCCAATGCGGTGAAGGAACTGGTGATCGCGGCGCTGCTGATTGCGGCGCGCAACCTGGTGCCTGCAGTGCGCTTTGTCGACGGCCTCAAGGGTGATGACGAAACCCTGCACAAGCTGGTCGAGGACGGCAAAAAACACTTCGCCGGCGTCGAGTTGCCGGGACGCACGCTTGGGGTGATCGGGCTTGGCAAGATCGGCAGCCTGGTTGCGGATGCTGCGATCAAGCTCGGCATGGACGTGCTAGGCCATGACCCGGAAATCACCGTCGATGCCGCCTGGAGCCTGCCCTCCCAGGTGAGGAGGGCGCACTCCATTGAAGAGGTGATGAAGGCCGCGGATTTTGTGACCCTGCACGTGCCGCTGCTCAAGGCGACCCGCGGCCTGATCAACGCCCAGCGCCTGCAGTTGCTGCACAAGGGCGCCGTGCTGCTCAACTTCTCGCGTGACGGCATCGTGGATGACGACGCGGTGCTGGAGTCGCTGGCGGCGAAGAAGCTCAAGGCCTACGTCTGCGACTTCCCGGCGCAGAAACTTTCCGGTCACCCGCAGGTGGTGGCCTTGCCCCATCTCGGCGCCTCGACGCGCGAAGCCGAGGACAATTGCGCGGTGATGGTGGTCGACCAGGTGCGCGATTTCCTCGAGCACGGCAACATCCGCAACGCGGTCAATTTTGCCGATGCGGTGATGCCGCGCGAGTCCGATTACCGCGTTGCCATCGCCAACGCCAACGTGCCCAACATGGTGGGCCAGATTTCGACGGCGATGGCGCGTGCGGGACTCAACATCCACAACATGCTCAACAAGTCGCGCGGCGACATGGCCTATACCCTGGTCGATGTCGACAGCGCGGTGCCTGATGCCCTGATCGCCGAACTGTCCGCCATCCAGGGCGTGCTCGCCGTAAGATATCTTCCCGTCAACCGCCCCTGAGCAGCCCTGCAACGATGGCCGATACCCTCGCCAGCATCCGCAGCAAGATCGACGCGCTCGATGCGCGCCTGGTGAAGCTGCTGTCGGCACGGGCGAAGCTGGCCCAGCAGGCCTGGCATGCCAAGGGCAATGTCTCCGCCTACAAACCCGAGCGCGAGGCCCAGGTGCTGCGCCGGGTGCGCGAACTGAACGGGGGGCCGCTATCTGCCGAGGCGCTGACCCGGCTGTTCACCGAAATCATGTCGGCCTGTCGCGCGCTCGAGGAGCAGATGGCCGTGGCCTACCTCGGCCCCGAAGGCACCTTCAGCCAGGAGGCCGTGATCAAGCATTTCGGATCCGCCACCGGCGGCCTGCCGAAGGCCAGCATCGACGAGGTGTTCCGCGCGGTGGAGTCCGGTGAATCCGCCTACGGCGTGGTGCCGGTGGAAAATTCCACCGAGGGCGCCGTCGGCCGCACCCTCGACCTGCTGTTGAGCACTTCCATGCGCATCTGCGGCGAAGTCAGCCTGCCGGTGCGGCAGAACCTGATGAGCAACGCGGCGGACCGCAAGGCCATCCGTACGGTGTATTCGCACACCCAGAGCCTTGCCCAGTGCCAGGGCTGGCTGGCGCGGCAACTGCCCGATGCCGAGCGCGTGGCCGTGGTCAGCAACGCCGAGGCGGCTCGGCTGGCCGCGAAGGACAAACGTGCGGCAGCCATCGCCAGCCGCACCGCGGCCGGGCTCTACGGCCTCAAGCTGCTGGCGCGCAACATCGAGGACGATCCGAAGAACACCACGCGTTTTGCGGTGATCGGCCGCGAGGATGCCGCACCCTCCGGCAACGACAAGACTTCCCTGATCCTGTCCACGCGCAACGTGCCCGGCGCCATCCACGACCTGCTGACTCCGCTGGCGCAGCACGGCGTGAGCATGACCCGCCTGGAGTCGCGGCCGGCGCGCACCGGGCGCTGGGAATACGTGTTCTACATCGATATCGAGGGCCATCGCACCGAGGCCCGGGTCGCGCAGGCGCTGGCCGCGCTGGAAGCCAGGGCGGCGATGCTCAAGCTGCTCGGTTCCTATCCTGTGGCACGCTGAACCCTGGCGCGCTGATTTTTTTAAGTATTTGTTTTTATTGAATAATAATTGATGAGTGCCTGCGACCTCGCGCCCGGCTATATCCGTGCCATTGCGCCCTACCAGCCGGGCAAGCCGACCTCGGAACTGGCGCGTGAACTGGGCCTGGACGAAGCCTCGATCATCAAGCTCGCTTCCAACGAGAATCCGCTCGGTGTCAGCCCGAAGGCGCTCGCGGCGATGCGCGCGCTGCTCGACGGACTGGCGCGCTATCCCGACGGCAACGGATTCGAACTGAAGCAGGCGCTGTCGCAGCGCTTCGGTGTCGCGCTGGACCGGATCGTGCTCGGCAACGGTTCCAACGATGTGCTGGAACTCGTGGCGCGGGCCTTCCTCGCGCCGGGCCTGTCCGCGGTGTATTCGCAGCATGCGTTTGCGGTCTATCCGCTGGCGGTGCAGGCCGTCGGCGCCAAAGGCATTGAAGTGCCCGCGAGGAATTTCGGTCATGACCTTGATGCGATGGCGGCGGCGCTGCGCCCCGACACGCGGATCGTGTTTCTCGCCAACCCCAACAATCCCACCGGCACCTTCATGGCGGGCGGGGACGTCGAAAAGTTCCTGGCGAAGCTGCCGGCTGAAGTGCTGGTGGTGCTGGATGAAGCCTATACCGAATATCTGCGCCCTGATTTCCGCTATGACAGCATCAGCTGGCTGAACAGCCATCCCAATCTGGTCATCACCCGCACCTTTTCCAAGGTGTATGGCCTCGCCGGACTGCGCGTCGGTTACGCGCTGGCGGCTCCCGCTGTCGCCGACCTGATGAATCGCGTGCGCCAGCCGTTCAACGTCAACAGCCTGTCGCTGGCCGCGGCGGCGGCGGCGCTGGGCGATGAGGCGTTCATCCGCGACAGTTACGAACTTAATTGCCGCGGCATGGACCAGATCGTTGCCGGCCTGGGCAGGCTTGGTCTGCAGCACATACCTTCGTACGGCAATTTCGTGACCTTTGCCGTGCCGAAGGCGGCTGAAGTGTTCCAGAAACTGCTGCGCCTCGGCGTCATCGTGCGTCCGATCGCCGCGTACGGCATGCCGGGCCATCTGCGCGTGTCGATCGGGCTGGAAGCCGAGAATGCGCGCTTCCTTGACGCGCTGAAGCAGGCACTGGCCTGACGGTCATGACCGCGAAACCGCGCGTTGCCAAAATCAGGTTCAACAAGCTGGTGGTGATCGGCGTCGGGCTGATCGGCGGGTCCTTCGCGCTGGCGCTGAAAAAAGCAAAGCTGGTGAAGCAGGTGGTCGGCGTCGGCCGCAGCCGCGGCAACCTGAAGGATGCGCTGCGCCTGGGTGTCATCGATCAGGCCGAAACCGATGCAGCCAAGGCCGTGGCTGGCGCCGACCTGGTGCTGGTCGGCGCGCCGGTGGGGCAGATGCCGGGTATCTTTGCGCGCATCGCGCCGGCACTGTCGCCGCAAACGGTGGTCACCGATGCCGGCAGCACCAAGCAGGACGTGATTGCCGCGGCACGGCGCCACCTAGGCGCGCATTTTTCGATGTTCGTGCCCGCGCATCCGATCGCCGGCACCGAGCACAGCGGCGCTGCCGCCGCCTTTCCGGAACTGTTCCGCGGGCGCAACCTGATCCTGTTGCCGCAGCACGAAACCAGGGCTTCCGCCCTGCGCCTGGTGAAATCGGCCTGGCAGGCCTGCGGCGCGCGCATCGTATGGCTGGATGCCGCCGAACACGACGAGATATTCGGCGCCGTCAGCCATCTGCCGCATGTGATTGCCTTCGCGCTGATGAACCAGCTGGGCCGCCGTCGCGACGCGAAACGCCTGCTCGGTTTTTCCGGTGGCGGGCTGCGCGACACCGTGCGCATCGCCGGCAGTTCCCCGGAAATGTGGCGCGACATCTGTATTGCCAACCGGGAGGCGCTGCTGCCGCTGCTCGATGGCAGCATCGCAGAGCTTGAGGCCGCGCGCGACGCGCTGGCCAATGCCGACGGTGACGCGCTGGAGGCGATGTTCCGCGGCGGCCGGGAAGCCCGCGCGCGGTGGCTGCTCAAGAACGCGAAATGAGCGCGGCACGCCGCGAGTTCCTGGACCTCGGACCGCTGCACGATGCGCGCGGCACGGTGCGCCTGCCCGGGTCGAAGAGCATTTCCAACCGTACGCTGCTGCTGGCAGCGCTGGCCGAAGGCACGACCGTGCTGCGCGAGGTGCTCGATTCCGACGACACCCGTCACATGCTGGCGGCCCTGCGCGCGCTGGGCGTGGCTTGCGAGGACGCGGGTCCGCGTGCGATCCGTGTGCACGGCGCTGGCGGCGCTTTTGCGGTGAAGCAGGCGGAACTGTTCCTTGGCAACGCCGGCACCGCGGTGCGCCCGCTGACCGCCGTGCTTGCACTGTGCGGGGGCGAATACCGCATTGACGGCGTGGCGCGCATGCACGAGCGGCCCATCGGCGACCTGGTTGATGCGCTGCGCCAGCTGGGCGCTGCGATCGATTACATCGCAAATGCCGGCTTCCCGCCGCTGGCCATCCATGCCGGTGCGATCCGCGGGCGCGATGAGGTTTCAATCCGCGGCAATGTCTCCAGCCAGTATCTGACCGGCCTGCTGATGGCCCTGCCGCTGCTGCGACGGCGCACGCGGGTGGTGATCGACGGCGAGCTGATTTCCAAGCCCTACGTCGAGATCACGCTCAACGCGATGCGGCAGTTCGGCGTCATCGTGGAACGCGAGGGCTGGGCCGCATTCACGGTGCCCGGTGACGCCCGCTATGCCAGCCCGGGCGAGCTCTACGTTGAAGGTGATGCCTCGTCGGCTTCGTATTTCCTGGCCGCGGGTGCGATTGCGGGCCTGCGCGGCGGCGGGCCCGTGCGCGTGGAAGGCGTGGGCCGCGACAGCGCGCAGGGCGACGTGCGCTTTGCCGATGCGCTGGCGCAGATGGGCGCCGAGGTGCGCATGGGGCCGAACTGGATCGAGGCCGGGGCGGATGCCGCTGCGCGCTCAGCGGGGCGTTTGCGCGCGATTGATCTTGATTGCAACCATATCCCGGACGCGGCCATGACCCTCGCGGTTGCCGGCCTGTTCGCCGACGGACCGAGCCGTCTGCGCAACATCGCCAGCTGGCGGGTCAAGGAAACCGACCGCATAGACGCCATGGCGAAGGAGCTCGCCAAACTGGGTGCGGAGGTGGAGGCGGGCAGCGATTACCTGGTGATCACGCCGCCCCGGCAGTGGCGCAGCGCGGCCATCGATACCTATGACGATCACCGCATGGCGATGTGCTTTGCGCTGGCGGCTTTCGGCGGCGTGGCCCTGCGCATCAATGATCCGGACTGCGTGGCCAAGACCTTCCCCGAGTTTTTCGGGGTGCTGGACGGGATTGCCTGCTGATGGCCATGGCGGGCACCCAGGTCCCGGTCATCGCCATTGACGGCCCTTCGGCCTCGGGCAAGGGTACCGTGGCAGCGGCCGTGGCGCAGCACCTCGGCTGGCATTACCTCGACAGCGGCGCGCTGTACCGGATTGTCGGCCTGGCTGCCGGGGATCGCGGACTGGATCTCGACAATGATGCAGAAATATCCCGTATCACATTGAATCTAAACATAAAATTTGATGATGACCGGGTGCTGCTCGACGGTCTCGATGTCGGCCAGCGGATCCGGGGTGAGGCGGCCGGGGCCGCTGCCTCCCGGGTCGGCGCCTTGCCCGGCGTGCGCCACGCCTTGCTGGCGCTGCAACAGGGCTTCCGCCGGCCCCCGGGACTGGTCGCCGACGGGCGCGACATGGGGTCAGTGGTGTTCCCCGATGCGGTGCTCAAAATCTACCTCACCGCAAGCGCGGAAGAGCGGGCCGAGAGACGCTATAAGCAGTTGATCGCAAAGGGAACGGGTGCTAGTATGGCCGCCCTTTTGCGGGGTATCCGCGAGCGTGATTTTCGCGACATCCATCGCGCTGCGGCCCCTTTGCTGAAGTGTCCTGACGCCGTCGAAATCGATTCCACCGCCATGCCGGTGGAAGCGGTGGTGGCCCGGGTCCTGCAGTTGTTTCAAAGGCGTTAAACAGGCGTTGCCTGGCTTCACCGGTGCCGCGGAACACCAAATTCCGCGGTTTGTTCAACCCACTCCCGTTTCTGCAACGGGTGTGATAACCTGCTGATTCCAATGATGAAAACCTCCCCCCAGGCCGCCCCGGCGGTTGCCACTGAAAGCTTTGCCGCGCTCTTCGAAGAGAGCCTGTCGCGCAAGGAAATGCGCATCGGCGAAGTGATTACCGCCGAAGTGATCCGCGTCGATGACAATTTCGTCGTCGTCAACGCCGGCCTGAAGTCGGAAAGCTATGTCCCGGCTGAAGAATTCCGCAACGACCGCGGTGAAATCGAAGTCAAGTCCGGCGACTTTGTCAGTGTCGCCATCGAATCCCTCGAAGACGGCTACGGCGAGACCCGCCTGTCGCGTGACAAGGCCAAGCGTCTTGCCGCCTGGATGGCGCTGGAAGATGCGCTGGAGAAGGGCAACATCGTCGAAGGCGTCATCACCGGCAAGGTGAAGGGCGGCCTCACCGTGATGATCAACGGCATCCGTGCCTTCCTTCCGGGTTCGCTGGTCGATACCCGTCCGGTCAAGGACACCACACCGTACGAAAACAAGCAGATGGAGTTCAAGGTCATCAAGCTCGACCGCAAGCGCAATAACGTCGTCGTGTCGCGTCGTGCCGTGCTTGAAGCCAGCCAGGGTGAAGAGCGCGCCAAGCTGCTCGAGACGCTGCGCGAAGGACTCACCGTCAAGGGCATCGTCAAGAACATCACCGACTACGGCGCGTTCGTGGACCTCGGCGGCATTGACGGCCTGCTGCACATCACCGATCTGGCCTGGCGCCGGGTCAAGCATCCGTCCGAGATGCTCAGCGTCGGCGACGAGGTCACCGCCAAGGTGCTCAAGTTCGACCAGGAAAAGAACCGCGTCTCGCTGGGCATGAAACAGCTGGGTGAGGATCCCTGGGTCGGCCTGTCGCGCCGCTATCCGCCCAAGACCCGCCTGTTCGGCAAGGTGTCGAACCTCACCGACTACGGCGCGTTCGTCGAGATCGAGCCGGGCATCGAAGGCCTGGTGCATGTCTCGGAGATGGACTGGACCAACAAGAACGTGCATCCCTCCAAGGTCGTTCAGCTGGGCGACGAAGTCGAGGTCATGGTGCTCGAGATGGACGAGGACCGCCGGCGCATTTCGCTGGGCATGAAGCAGTGCATGGCGAATCCCTGGGAAGAGTTCTCGATGAACTTCAAGAAGGGCGACAAGGTGAAGGGGCAGATCAAGTCGATCACCGACTTCGGCATCTTCATCGGCCTGGCCGGCGGCATCGACGGCCTGGTGCACCTGTCCGACCTGTCCTGGAACGCGCCCGGCGAGGAGGCCGTGCGCAACTACAAGAAGGG
>JAJTHX010000210.1 GCA_021300125.1 Betaproteobacteria bacterium
CTGCGCCAGCAGCGGCGCGATGCGCGCGATGTAGACCGCGCCGCGCAGGGTCAGGAAAATCGGCCCGGCATCGCGCAGATCGGGATGCGCCTGCTCGACCTGCACGCCTGCACCCGCGAGCTTCTCCGCCACCGCATCGATCATCGCGCGCACTTCGCGATCCACCACCGGCGCGATGCCGAGATCATGGCTGACCGCAACACGCAGCGGCCTTTGCGCTTGCGCGGCGCAGGCCGCGAAGGACGGCAGCGCATCGCGCGGGGACAGCGGGTCGCGGACATCGAAGCCCGCCTCGGCATCGAACATCAGCGCGACATCGGCGACGGTGCGGGCCATCGGACCTTCAACCGACAGTGGATTGAAGGGCTGTTTCTGCAGCCGCGCCACCATGCCCGGGCTGGGGCGCAGGCCGCTCACCCCGCAGAATGCGGCCGGTGTGCGGATGCTGCCGCCGAAGTCGTTGCCGGTGGCGAGCCAGACCTGTCCCGCCGCCAGCGCCGCGGCGCTGCCGCCGGAAGATCCGCTGGCGCTTTTGCGCACATCCCAGGGATTGCGCGTGGTGCCGAAGACATCGTTGAAGGTATGGCCGCCGGCGGCGAATTCCGGCAGGTTGGTCTTGCCGATGACGATGGCGCCATGGGCCTCCAGCCGCTGCACCACCGGGTCGGAAGCCGGCGCGATGCGCTGCTCGAACACCTTCGAGCCCGAAGTGCAGCGCAGGCCCTCGACATCGGTGTTGTCCTTGACCGCGATCGGCAGCCCGTGCAGGAAGCCGGCGGGCCTCGCCTCGCGGGGCGCGTTCATGAGCCGCCGCGCCTGATCGCGGGCGCGCTCGAAGGCGGTGGTCACCATCGCGTTGATGCGCGGATTGGTCTGTTCAATTCGCTGTTCAGCCGCATCAATCAATTCCAGCGGCGACACATCTCCCGCAGCGAGCCGCCCCACGGCCTCGCCGGCCGTCCACCTGATGAATTCGTCCATGCATTCCCCCCGATGAAGGCCGCAGTATAGCGACCACGGACAGGCCGGCATGTTAGGCTTGCGCTCCCGTTTTTCACGACCTGCCAGGACCCGAACATGACGGCAAAATCCGCCACCCGCCCGCTGATGCAGACCGGCGCGCAAATCCTTGTTGACTCGCTGATCACCCAAGGTGCGAAGCTTGCATTCGGCGTGCCCGGGGAGTCCTACCTCGCAGTGCTCGATGCCATCCACGAGCGCGGCGACGAATTCAAATTCGTGATCTGCCGCCAGGAAGGCGGCGTCACCAACATGGCCGATGCCTACGGCAAGCTCACCGGCCAGCCCGGCATCGCCTTCGTCACCCGCGGCCCCGGCGCCACCAACGCCTCGATCGGCGTGCACACCGCGCACCAGGATTCGACGCCGCTGATCCTGTTCATCGGCCAGGTCGGCAATGACGTGGTCGAGCGCGAAGCCTTCCAGGAAATCGACTTCCGCCGCATGTTCGGCCCGATGACCAAATGGGTCGCGCAGATCGACCGCGCTGACCGCGTTGCCGAATACGTGAGCCACGCTTTCCATGTCGCCACCGCGGGCCGCCCCGGACCAGTGGTGCTGGCGCTGCCCGAGGACATGCAGACCGAGATGGCGCCGGCCTCCAACGCTGGTCGCTACCAGCGCGTTGCCGCCAACCCCGGCGAATACGATATGCACCGCCTGCGCGACCTGCTCGGCAAGGCGAAAAAACCGCTGATGATGGTGGGCGGCGGCGGCTGGAGCAGACAGGCCAGCGAAGACATCCTGGCCTTCGCCCGCGCCTTCAACCTGCCGGTCTGCGCGTCCTTCCGCTGCCAGGATCTGGTGGACAACCGTGATCCGCACTACGTCGGCGACGTGGCCGTGGGCCTCAACCCGAAGCTCGCCGAGCGCATCAAGGCCAGCGACCTGCTGCTGGTGGTGGGCGCCCGCCTCGGCGAATGGACCACCGCCAACTACACGCTGGTGGACATCCCCAGGCCCGCGCAGAAGCTGGTGCACGTGCACGCCGGCGCCGAGGAGCTCGGCCGCGTCTACCAGGGTGAGCTGCTGATCAACAGCGGCATGCCGGAATTTGCCGCCGCCGCGAAAAAACTCGCGCCGGTGAAGCCGGCCTGGGATGCGTGGACGAAGGAAGCGCGCGCCGACCTCGAGGCCTGGCAGCAGCCGGTGAAGGTGCCGGGCAAACTCAACATGAGCGAAGTCATGGCTTACCTGCGCAAACGCCTGCCCGCGGAGACCATCGTCACCAACGGCGCCGGCAACTTCGCGATCTGGGTGCACCGCTTCTACCCCTACCCCGGCTTCCGCACCCAGCTGGCGCCGACCAGCGGCGCGATGGGTTACGGCGTGCCTTCCGGTGTCGCCGCGAAAATCGTGCATCCGGAACGGCCGGTGATTTCATTCTCGGGCGACGGCTGTTTCCTGATGAACGGCCAGGAACTCGCCACCGCCGCGCAATATGACGCGAAGGTGATCTTCATCGTCGTCAACAACGGCATGTACGGGACCATCCGCATGCACCAGGAAAAAAACTATCCCGGCCATGTCAGCGGCACCCAGCTGAAGAATCCGGATTTCGCCGCGCTGGCTCGCGCCTACGGGCTGCATGGCGAGACCGTGGACAAGACGGAAGACTTCGAGACCGCCTTCGAGCGCGCCTGGTCAGCCAAGACCGCGGCGCTGATCGAATGCCGCGTCGATCCGGAAGCGATCACGCCGCGCACCACGCTGTCGGCAATCCGTGAGGAAGCGAAGAAAAGCAAAAAAGGCTGACCATTCATTTACAGGATGGACAGGATAAGCAGGATAAAAGCGTTTTAGTCGTTTGGTGTTCATCCTGTAAATCCTGCCCATCCTGTTCATTTGTTTTTTCGTAGCAAAGGTTTTTATGGCCCTGTTCCTGAACGAAGACAACGTCAAGCAACTGATCACCATGCCGCTCGCGCTGGAGCAGGTCGAGCGCGCGCTGCGTGACCGCGCGCTGGGCAAGGCCACTGACCTGCCTCGGGCACGCATCCAGACGGCGGCGGGCATCCAGCACATGCTGCAAGCCGCGGCCCCGGAGCTGGGGTACATCGGTTTCAAGTACTACTTCAGCCCGCCCGGCAAACGCGGCGCGACCTATGTGCACCTGATCAGCATGGCGTCCGGCAAGCTCGAGGCCATCGTCGAGGCGGTGTGGCTGGGCATGATGCGCACCGGTGCCGCCAGCGGCGTGGCGTCGAAGGTGCTGGCCAATCCCGGGGCCACCATGCTGGCGCAGATCGGCGCCGGCTTCCAGGGCATGGGCCAGCTCGAAGCCGTGGTCACCGCGCTGAACATCCGCGAGGCCCGCGTCTATGCGCGCACCCGTGACAAGCTCGAGGCCTGGTGCAAGAAGATGGGCGACAAGCTGGGCATCCCGGTGCTGCCGGCCCACTCCGCGCCCGAAGCCATTGCCGGCGCGCAGGTCGTCAACATCATGACCAAATCCACGACGCCGGTGATCGACGGCGACTGGCTTGAGCCCGGCCAGCATGTCAACGCGGCCGGCTCCAACGCGCTGTCACGGCGCGAGATCGACGCCAAAGCCGTCAGCCGCGCGACACTGATCGCCGTCGATTCACGCGGCACCGCGCGCAATGAATGCGGCGACCTGATCGCCGCGGTCGAGACCGGCAAATTCAGCTGGGATGTATTGCCCGAAATCGGCGAGATCCTCACCGGCCGCACACCGGGTCGCCGGCACCAGGACGACATCACGCTCTACGAATCCCACGGCATGGGCATCCAGGACATTTACACCGCAGCGAAGCTGGTCGAGCTGGCTCGCGCACGCAAGGTCGGCACTGAATTGCCGATGTAAATCGCCCCTCTGCATAATTCATTTAACTCCTTGTTTTTATTGATAAATTAATGAACGTCGCAGACCGTATCGGCTTCGTGGGCATCGGCGCCATGGGCACACCGATGGCGGGCAATCTTGCCAGGGCAGGCTACACGCTGGTGGTGTTCGATCTCGATGCAGAACGCACCGCGGCACTGGCATGCGAGCACGGTGTCACCGTCGCGGAAAGCCTCACCGATCTCGGCGCACAGGTACAAATCGTCATCACCATGCTGCCCGACGGCAAGGCCGTGCGCAGCGTGCTGTGCGGTGCGCAGGATTCATTCAAGGACTGCATCCTCGAACGCGCCGCCAAGGGCACGCGGGTCATCGACATGAGCTCGTCCTCGCCGATGCAGACGCGCGAGCTCGGCGCGCTGCTTGAGAAGCGCGGCTTTCCCTGCATCGACGCGCCGGTGTCCGGCGGCGTCAAGGGCGCCGTCAACGCCACGCTGGCGATCATGGCCGGCGGCGATATCGCGATCTTCGAATACGTGAAACCGATGCTGGAAACAATGGGCAGCGCGCTGTTCCACGCCGGGCCGCTGGGCGCCGGCCATGCGATCAAGGCGCTGAACAACTACGTGTCAGCGGCCGGACTCGCCGCGACCTGCGAGGCGCTGATTGCCGCGGAGCGATTCGGCATCGACCCTGCAGTCGCCACCGACATCATCAACGCCTCCAGCGGCATGAACAACACGACCAAAAACAAGGTCAAGCAGCAGATGCTCAACGGCGCCTATGGCGCGGGCTTCGCCACCGGGCTGATGGCCAAGGACGTGCGCACCGCGCTCGAAGTCGCGAAGGCGATGGGCGGTCCCTCCGCCACCGCCGAGCACACCGCCGGCCTGTGGAATGCGATGGAGCACGAGGAAGGTTTTGCCATCGACCACACCGCGATGCACCGCTATCTGGCGAAACAGAAAAAATAAACCGATGGAACCCTGGCAGGGCGGCGAGTCTGGCGACTGGGACACACTGCAGTCGGCACTGGCCGCCGCCTGTGTCAGCGACGGCCTGCCGCTGGTGCCACCCACCGCGCAACGTGTTGCAGCGATGCTCGCCAGCGGCGGCTGGCAGCACGGTGATGCAGTCGCGCTGGTCGCCCCGAGTTTTGAAACCGCCACCGCCGGCGACATCGCAATCTGCGCGGTACTGGCCGGCTGCACCCCTGACTGTTTTCCGGTGCTGGTCGCCGCGGTCGAAGCGATCGCCGATCCGCCGTTCAACCTGCTCGGCATCGCCACCACCACCGGTTCGGCCGCGCCGCTGATGATCGTCAACGGCCCGATCGCCGCGCGCATCGGGCTCAACGCTGCCGGCAATGCGCTGGGTGCCGGCGCACGTGCCAACATGACTCTGGGCCGTGCGCTGACCCTGATCCTGCTCAATGTCTGCGGCGCCAGGCCCGGCGAAACCGACATGGCCACGCTGGGTCAGCCGGCGAAGCGCGGCCTCTGCTTCGCCGAGAACAGCGCGGAAAGTCCGTGGGCACCGCTGCATGTCGAACGCGGCTTTGCCGCGGAAGACAGCGTGGTCACCGTGGTCGGCATCGCCGGCACGGTCGAAGTCAACGACTCCGACAGCACCACGGCCGCCGACATGGCGCAGACCTTCGCGCAGTCGATGCTGATTGCCGGTGTCACCGGCGGCTCAGGCCTGCTCGGCGGCGGCGAACCGCTGTGCCTGCTGCCACCGGAATGGGCCGCCGCATTCGCGCAAGACGGTCTCGACAAGGCCGCAGCCAAACGCGCGATCTGGGAACATGCCGCGCTGGATGCGGAGAAACTGCCGCCCGCCCTGCGTCAGCGCCGCCTCGCCGCAGCCGAACCCGGCGCAGACGTTCTGCGTGTCGCAGAGCGCCCGGAGGACCTGATGATCGTGGTGGCCGGCGGTGTCGGCCGCAAGGCGGCTTATCTGCCGACCTGGGGCGGCAGCACGCGGGCGGTCAGCCGCAGGGTTCGCAATGGCGGTAAGTAAACAGTTAAGTTCCAACCGAACCTATCTGTTGCCAATCACAACGCTAACTTTCATCACTCCAATTCGTCTCGTTAGGTGGCCGCCCAATAACTAATCTTTGCAGCCATCACTTGGCCCCACTTTTGTTCTTCCAAATGACCAATGAGTCATGCTCGGGCCATCTGCGTAACCCGAAATGACAATACAAGCTCCGGTTGGAATACGCGCCTCAGATTGCAAAACAAGTAACGTTCCATCATTTTTTTGAATTTGGTAGTGATAATGCTCCGGGGTATCACCGCCCAGCCTGCCCTGGATCGCGAGACCAGTTCCTTGAATGGGGATGACAATATAAATGGGTTTGCCGTCAGGCCCTATGACAACTGGACCAGAAGGGCTGAACGTACTAGCCACGACGCGACCCACAGCAGTTCCAGGCCAATCTGTTCCGCGCCCGAATCGAGAATAAGGCCCTCCGCATCCCGCAAGTAATGCAACAAACAGAAATGCGAAGCCAAAATTTTTATTCATTTCGCTACAGCAATTAAAGCTTGAATTACCAAATCTACGCATCCAGTTAGCCAACATCCCGTGCTGCATAACTAAGTAGACCTAAGATGTAATTCACTCCACCCGAACCCCCGACTCCTTCACCACCCGCGCCCATTTCACGAACTCGGCGCGCAGGTATTTCTCGAATTCCTCCGGCGAGTTGCCACGCACCTCGAAGGCGTCCTGCACGAAGCGCGCGCGCAGGTCGGGCAACTGCAGCACTGTGCGGGTGTCTGCATTGATCTTGCGGATCAGCGCGGGCGGGGTCTTTTTCGGCGCGAGCAGGCCGTACATGTTGTCGACCTCGAAGCCGGGATAACCGCTTTCCGCCACCGTCGGCACGTTGGGCAGCACCTCCAGTCGCTTCAGGCTGGTCACCGCCACCGGCACTAACTTGCCGCTGCGCGCCAGCGCCACCACCGGCGGCACCGCGGTGAAACCGAGGCGCACTTCGCCGCCGAGCAGCGCGGTCATCGCCGGGCCGGCGCCCTTGTACGGCACTGCCTGCAGGTTGGCCTTGGTGATGTTGCGGAAGAGCTCACCCGCGAGGTGGCCTGCGGTGCCGATGCCGGGCGAGGCAAAGGGAATCGGCGCCGCCTTCGCCTCACGCACGATGTCCTGCATGGTCTGCACCGCGGTGTAGGAAGGATGGCGCGAGACCACGGTCGCCGACACGCCAGCCAGCGTGATCGGCGCAAAGTCGCGGAAGGGGTCGTAGCCGGTGTCCTTGTACAGGCTGGGGTTGCAGACAAACACCGAAGTGGTCAGCAGCAGCGTGTAGCCATCCGCGGGGGCCTGCGCCACCAGCGCGGTGCCCAGATTGCCACCGGCGCCACCGCGGTTGTCGACCACCACTGGCTGTTTCCACTGCTCGGACAGTTTCTGCGCGATCAGCCTTGCGGTGAGGTCGGCCGGACCGCCGGCGGCGAAGGGCACCACCACGCGCACCGGTTTTTCGGGCCAGGCGGCGAGCAACGGCGTGGTGAAGAACAGCAAGCCCGACAGGCACAGCACTTTGCGCAGCATGGTGATTCCCCCGGCGCGCTCAAACCCCAAGTGCAACATTTTTTGGAGAAAATGTTGCATGGGAAAAATTTACGATCAATTGAGTATTGAAGAGCGAAGCATAATTCAGCTGCAACTAGAACTGGGGGTGAAGCCATCGGTC
>JAJTHX010000291.1 GCA_021300125.1 Betaproteobacteria bacterium
CGGGCCGGTAGCGTGCCCAGTTCCACAGTCACCTCGCGCTGGGCGAGCAGTGCGCCCTGCTCGATTGCGGCCGCGGGAGTGTCAGGGCACATGCACGAGAATCTCGCGACCGACCCAGTCATCGATCAGCACCATCTTCGCGTGGACAGCGCACGGACGGCCTTGGCCGCGACAAGTTCCGATCGCCCGGCCCGGCGCCGCTCAGAATCACGCGACTGCCCCGCCTGTCGCCGACCCGCCCTGCAAACCGGGGCGCTACAGCCTCTTGAGACACCCCCGCGCCGGAACTGCCCGCGGGTATGCCGAGGACAAACGCACACCGCGTACTAGATCGCCCTGCACGGCGTCACATGCCGGAAAACGGGCTCACAACCGACGGGAACGCGTACAGCAGCACCGCAACGGTGCGGAAATACACAAAATGTGCATCCAGCGACGGGGCATTGCGCCCCGGCGCCGCCCCGCTGGGCAGCTTCAGGATGGAAAGGGTACCAACTCGATGTCTTCTTCGTTCACGCCCAGCGATTGCGCCATGTCACGCAAGGATTCATCGGTAATGGCCACCACCGAATACGCAGCGACAAACTCCGCCCCCTTGGACTCGAGGAACTTGCGCGCGTTCGGTTCGCCGTCCCAGGTCACGATGGCGTCCGGCCCCGACTCGCGTAGACGGGCACACATCGGCACCCGATCCTCCTTGTACACGATGGCGAACATGCTCGTTTCCCCCGAACTAATGGCCAAAATTTACGGAAAGTGTACAAAAGAAATCGCGCTTTGTGGAATGTCCGCCTTCGCGGTGCAAGACGCTGCTGGCATGGCAGTTGCGTAGGTATCGGCATGTCGCTTCAAGCCACATCCGCGCGCGAAGTGCGCTTCATCCGCCCATATTGCGGTGTCGGGTGCGGTGTGTTCGTTTCGCAACCGGCCGACAGGATCATCGACGTGCGCGGCGACCCCGATCTTCGGGCTGATTTCGGCCGGCCATGCACGAAAGGCACCACCCTGAACCTCGCCGCGCGTCCGGAGGGGCGGAGTCCCTATCCGGAAATGCGTACCGGCAGCACAGCGGCACGTGTGCGCGCCGTCCGGGATGAGGTGTTGGACACTTGCACCGATCGCTTCGCTGAGATCCTTCGAGTCCACGGTCCGGATGCCGTCGCGTTCTATGGTTGCGGCCAGTTGCTCACCGAGGACTACTACGTCTTCAACAAGCTGGCCAAGGGTCTCATCGGAACCCACAGCCTCGACACGAATTCGCGACTGTGCATGAGTTCGGCGGTCGCCGGCTACAGGCAGACCCTCGGCGCGGATGCGCCGCCGTGCACCCATGGAGACATCGAACGCGCCGAACTGCTGCTGATCGCGGGATCGAATACGGCCTTCGCCCATCCGGTCCTGTACCGCCGCATCGAAGACGCCCAGGCCGCCGAGTGGAGCAAGGGGCTGATGCAGACAGGCGCGCCGCTGGAGTCGGTGCGACCGTGGATCCTGGCGTCTGTATCAAGCCCGCCCAAAGGCGCGGCCGACCGCGACCGGACAGTCTGCAACTGTTTCGATATGGCGCTGTCCGAGATCGAGCGCGACGCTGCGGACAGCCGCTTCCTCGAACAGGTCCGGGCCGCCCGCAAATGCGGCGCGTCATGCGGCGCATGCCTGCCGGAGGTCAAACGCATCATCGCAAGCCGTAGCCGCGGGCCGGCGGCGGCATAAGGAAGGAAAAAGGCAAATGCAGGCCACCCACACAACCCCGCAAGGTATCCGACCATGACCTTCGCCAGCTACCTCAAGGAGATCGGCCGCGGGGAGCGCAGTTCGCGCGACCTCGGTTTCGATCAGGCCCGTCTCCTCTTCGGCGCCATGCTCGACGGCGGCGTGCCGGACCTGGAACTCGGCGCGATCATGCAGTCACTGCGCTTCAAGACCGAATCGCTCGCCGAACTGCTGGGGTTCCACACCGCGCTCGATGAACGCATCGCGCAGCTCAAGTCGCCCGACGCGCACCTCAAACCGGTGGTCATCCCCAGTTACAACGGCGCGCGCCGGCAGGCCAACCTGATGCCGCTGCTGGTGATGCTGCTCAAGCGGCTCGGCATTCCCGTCGTAGTGCACGGCGTGCTCGAAAGCGAGGGCCGGGTGGCGGCTGTCTATGTGTTCCGGGAACTCGGCCTGTTCCCGCAGGCCAACAGTCGCCAGGCCCAGGAGGCCTTGTCGCGCGACGGCATCGCCTTCGTTCCGATTGGCGCGCTTTCACCTGGCCTGTCGAACCTGCTGGCGCTGAAAAACCGCCTCGGCGTGCGCAACTCAGCCCATACAATGGCCAAGCTCATCGACCCGTTCTCCGCCGACGGCACGGGCGGATTGCGCATGGTCAGCGTCACGCATCCGGCATACGCCGACAAACTGCGTGACTTCTTCGCCGAAAGCCCGGGCGCCGCCCTCCTGATGCGTGGCACCGAGGGCGAGGCCTTCGCCAACCCAAAGCGCAGGCCGCAGATCGAGTTTTTCGCCGCTGGCGCCTCCGAGGTGCTGTTCGAGGCAGAGCACGGATCGGTCAAGTGCCTGCCCGCGCTTCCGGACGACTGCGACGCGCGAACCACGGCGAACTGGATTCGCGAAACCCTGGACGGCGAACATCCGATTCCGCTGCCGCTGATCAACCAGCTCGCCTGCTGCCTGTATGCCACCGGCTACAGCGAGGATTTTTCGCAGGCCAAGGCGGTCGCTGCGGTGAAGGCCCGACTGCCTCAAGCCGCCTAGAGCTTGAGCATCGTCGGCAGCCAGAGGCTGATCGCCGGAAACGCCACCAGGATCGAGAGACGGACCACGTCGGCCACCACGAACG
>JAJTHX010000393.1 GCA_021300125.1 Betaproteobacteria bacterium
AGCCGGGGTCTGGTCGCTGCCTTCGCCGGCAAGCGAGGTGCCGATGTCGTTGATTACGACCTTCGCGCCCTCCCTCGCCATCATCAGCGCGATGTCACGGCCGATGCCACGCCCCGCGCCGGTGACCACCACAACCTTGCCCTGCACAATGCCTTCGCTCATTTTCAGTCTCCGTTGAAAAAACAAGGCCGCGCGACACGCGCCGCGCGGCCGTGATGCGCCAGCCTCATTCGCCCTTGATGCCGGCGATCTGGGCCACCTTCACCCACTTGTCCATTTCGCTGATGACATGGCGGCCCAGCTCTTCAGGGGTCCTGGTCATCGGTTCAGCGCCCTCGTTGATCATGCGCTTCGCGGTGTCGGGATTGTCGAGCACCACCTTCACCTCGGCGTTGAGGCGCTGGATGATCGCCGCGGCGGTGCCGCGGGGCGCGGCGATGCCCCACCAGTTGGCGGTGTCATAGCCGGGCACGCCGGATTCGGCGATGGTCGGCATGTCGGGCAGCGTGACGCTGCGCCTCGCGCCGCTGGTGGCGAGGCCGCGCAGCCGGCCGGCGCGGATGTGGCCGATGGCCTGGATCAGCGACGACAGGCAGACATGCGCCTGGCCGGCGATGGTCTCGAGCAGGGCCGGTCCGCCGCCCTTGTACGGCACATGCAGCATGCGCGTGCCGGTCATGTGCTTGAACAGTTCGGTGCCGAAATGGGCATTGCTGCCGACGCCGGTGGACGCGTAGATCAGGAAGTCGGGCTTGGCCCGGGCCAGCGCGATCAGTTCGGGCACGGTCTTCACCGGCAGGTTGTTGTTCACCGCCAGCACGTTGGGCCCGCTGCCGAGCATCGCGACCCAGGCGAAGTCCTTGCGCGAATCGTAGGGCAGCTTGTGGATGATCGGGTTGGTGGTGAACGAGGTCGAGATCACCAGCAGGGTGTGGCCGTCGGGCGGCGCCTTCGCCGCCATGTCGGTGCCGATGATCGAGTTGCCGCCGGCACGGTTGTCGATCACGACCTGCCTGCCGAGGCGCTCGGACAGGCCGGCGCCGACCAGGCGGCCGACGATGTCATTGCTGCCGCCGGGGGGAAACGGCACGATCAGCCGCACCGGGCGGTTGGGGTAGCCGGACTGTGATGCGGCGGATTGCGCCACCGCAGGCAGCATGGCGGTGCCAAGTGCGGCCAGCGCCAGGCCGGCGACCAGGGTTCTGGCATTCATGGACGGCTCCTCCCGGATGATGAAGGCTGCGCAGCCCGCCCCGTCAGCGGGGTCTTCAGGCGCGCAGCCTTCAGGTGTTTCAGTGCAGCTTCAGCCCCGCGGCCTTGGCCACCTTGCGCCACTTCTCCACTTCCTCGCGGATGATCCGGGTGTATTCCTCGGGGGTGGACCCGACCGGCACGGAGCCGTCGGCCGTGAGCTTTTTCACCGTCTCCGGATCCTTCATCGCGGAGACAACGCCGGCGTTGATCTTGTTGATGATCGGCTTCGGAATCTTGGCGCTGCCGATGATGCCGTACATCTGGTCGACGCTGTATCCAGGCACGCCGCTCTCGGATACCGTGGGCAAATCCACCGCCGCAGAGCGCTTGGTGGCAGTGATGGCCAGGCCGCGCAGCTTGCCGGTCTGCATGTGCGGACGCACGCCGAACAGGGTACCGAAGCCGACCTGCACTTCACCGCTGAGGTTGGCCACCACGCCGGCAGCGGTACCCTTGAACGGCACGTGGGTCATGCGGGTCTTGGCCATGTAGTCAAACAGTTCGCCGGCCATGTGCTGCAGGCCGCCGGTGCCGGAGGAACTGTAGTTGAGCTTGCCCGGGTGGGCGCGGGCGAAGGCGATCAGGTCCTGCACCGACTTCGCCGGCACCGAAGGATTGATGTACATCACGTAGAACAGCGAGGTGGCCAGCGAGATGCCCTGCAAGTCCTTGGTCAGGTCATAGGGCAGGTTCGGGTTGGTCGCCGAATTGACATGCAGCGAGGCCGAGATCAGGCAGATGGTGTAGCCGTCGGGCTGGGCCTTGGCGGTGAGATCGACACCGATCGCGCCGGCGGCGCCGGTGCGGTTGTCCACCACCACCTGCTGGTTCCACAGATCGCTGAGGTGCTTGGCAATCAGCCTGGCCGTGGTGTCGGTGCCTGCACCCGGGGTGAAGGGGCCGATCAGCCGCACCGGCTTGTTCGGAAAATTCTTGGCCGGATCGGCCTGGGCGGCCGCGGCCGGCACAACGGTGACGGCGGTGAGCGCCGCGGCAACGCCCGCGATCATGTGCTTCAGTTTTGCTGCCATGCTGATTCTCCTCTGGTCACTGGGACCAACCGTTTGTTTGACTGCCTTGATTAATCATGAACCCTGCGCAGCACCTCGGCCTTCGAAGCGCGCAACCATGCCGCCACGGTCGCCGCATCCTGCTGCGGCGGCATCAGCGGTGAGAGTTGCGCATCCGCAATCAGTTCCCGCAAAGCCATGGCCGACGACGCGGAATGCGAGGCGTCATCGCCGGACATGATGAAGGCCGGCAGCTTCATGGCCAGCAGCTCCTCGCCGCCGGCGCCCGAGGGCATGGTGTCGCCGAACAGGTGGTCTCGGGAAGCGCGCACGATTTCGCGGTAGTCCGCGGCGTCCTGCGCGAGGTAGCGTCCGGCGAACACGGCGTCGTGGCGGATCACCGCCGACCAGGGCCCCGCTTCCGGGTCATTCCAGAACAGGCCGGACTGCCGCGCCCGCGCGACCACACCCTCGAAACCGTGCGCGCCGAGGAACTCGAGGTGACGGTCAAAGATGCTGCGCGCCTTGAGCATCCAGCGGTAGCCGCCCACCGGCCAGTGCAGCAGCAGGGCCTGCACGCGCTGCGGATAGCGCGCCGCAATCGCCAGCGCCAGCGACACGCCCATGCACCCGCCGAGGATGAAGGCCTTGTCGATCCTGAGGTGGTCCAGCAGCGCGACCGCGTGGCGGGCATAGACATCCCAATTCAGGGCTTCGATGCGGCCGCCGGATTCGCCGGCTTCGCGGCGGTCGTAGGCGATCATGCGGAAATCGCCACGCAGCGTGTCGAGGGGCTGCATCGCCTTCCATACGCCATTGAGCCGCCAGCGGCTGATGGACGAATCAAAGGCCGCCGGGGCGAGCATCAGCAGCGGCGGACCGTCGCCGGCGATTTCATACTGGGTGCGGATGCCGTCGATGTCGGCAAAGGCCATGCACGTGATCCCGGGAAGGTCGGTGAACAAAGGCCGCGATTGTAATGCGCGCGGCCGGGACGCGGCCCCAGTATTGCATGATATGGACTGGATTGCCGGGCGCGCGGGCGGGCAGGCTGTCGTCGCCGCCACGCGCTGCCGCCGATATACTGCCGCCACTGCCGATCCCTTGCCGAGGCTGCATCATGAAACATGCTGTGCTGATCTGCGCCGGCCTGCTTTGCGCGCTGCCCGCCGCGGCGGCCACGTCGCGCGAGACCTATCCCCAG
This sequence comes from Betaproteobacteria bacterium, assembly GCA_021300125.1. Classification (GTDB taxonomy): domain Bacteria; phylum Pseudomonadota; class Gammaproteobacteria; order Burkholderiales; family SG8-41. The sequence continues at coordinate 3,469 of JAJTHX010000393.1, forward strand.
CGCCCGGTGCGCATGATCATCCCCAGCGGTGCGGGCGGCATCACCGACATCATCGGCCGCAGCATCGCGCCCAGACTCACCGAAGCACTCGGCCAGCAGGTGGTGATCGACAACCGCCCCGGCGCGAGCGGCGTGCTGGGCAGCGCGATCGTCGCCAAGTCGGCAGCCGACGGCCATACCCTGCTGATGGTGTTTCCCTCGCACCCGGTGAATCCGGCGCTGTTTGCGGACATGCCCTTCGACACCGCCACCGCCTTTGCGCCGATCACCCTGGTCAGCGCGGTGTCGCCGGTGCTGATCGTCGCCAGTCATTCGCCGGCAAAAACGGCACAGGACCTGATCAACCTCGCGCGCGCGAAACCCGGCGCGCTGAACCACGGCTCGGTCGGCGCCGGCAGCATGGGTTCGCTCGGCGCGGAACTGCTGCGCAGCATGGCCGGCATCCAGTTCACCCAGGTCGCCTACAAGGGTGCGCCGCAGGCGCTGACCGCGCTGATCTCCGGCGAGATCGACTTCTACCTGATCGGTTCCGCCGGCACGGTGGTGCCGCAGGTGAAGGCGGGCCGCATCCGCGCGCTGGGCGTGGGCGCGCGCTCGCGCATCCCCGCCCTCCCGGATGTGCCCTCGATTTCCGAAACAGTGCCGGGTTACGAAGCCCGCGGCTGGAACGGCATCCTCGCCCCGGCCGGTACGCCGAAGGCGGTGATTGACCGCCTGAACCGCGACATCGTCGCCATCGTGCGCGCACCGGAATTCGCGCAGGTGCTTGCTGCCGAGGGCGCCACCGCGGTCGGCAACACACCGGCCGAGTTCGACACGATCATCCGCACCGACCTGAAGAAGTGGGCGAAGATCATCAAGGACAACCGCATCAAACAGTAAGGACGCCACCCATGCCCTATCTCGACCGGCCCGATTGCCGGCTGCACTATCTCGTCGACGACCATACCGACGGCTGGACTCGGCCCGAGACCGTGCTCTTTGTGCACGGCTTCACCGAATGCACCGAGGCCTGGCGCGGCTGGGTGCCGCATGTCTCGCGCCGCTACCGCATGCTGCGCATCGACCAGCGCGGCTTCGGGCTGTCGACACCGGTGGCGAAGGACTATCCGCTGACCACCACGCGCTATGTCGATGACCTCGCGCGCATCGTCAACGAAGTGGCGGGCGGACCGGTGCATATCGTCGGCGGCAAGAGCGGCGGCATCAGCGTGCTGGTGTTCGCGGCGCAATATCCGGAACTGGTGAAGACGGTGACCGTGTCGTGCACGCCGGTGACGCCGCCCAACGCCACGGGATGGGTCGAGGAAATGGAACGCACCAGCGTGCGTGCATGGGCCCTGCGCACCCAGCGTGAGCGCATGGGCAGCCGCATGAGCGAGGAAGGCATCGCCTGGTGGTCGGACATGATGGGCCGCACTGCGCTGTCCACGGTGCACGCCTACATGCGCTGGGTCGGCGCCATCGACATCCGCGAGGACATCAAGAAAATCAAGGCCCCGACCCTGGTCATCGGCACCGACACCGCGCGCCGCGGCCGTGAAATTTTCGAAGGCTGGCAGAAGACGATTCCGGGCTCGGAGCTGCAGATCCTGCCCATCGACGGCTATCACGCCGCCGGCACCGCACCGGACATGACTGCCGAGGTCACGCTGGAATTCATCCGCCGCCGCGGCGGCTGAGCATCGCGACTGAAAATCAGGCCCGTCGCGCCGCGCGGCCGGCGATGCCCGTATCCCAGGAATACGGCGCCTGCTCTTCGGCACCGTAGGGCACCGCGACTGCGCTGCCCTGGGGATATTCGCGCGCATGCTGCTCGAGCTGGCGCAGCCGCTGCGCCTCGCGCGGATGCACCAGCGCCAGCGGATCAGCCACGCCCAGCTCGCGCGCCGCATGCAGCGGCCAGTTCGGATCGTCCATCAGGCCGCGTGCCATCGCGATGAAATCGGCATGGCCTTCGCGCAGCAGCGCCTCGGCATGCGCCGGCTCACGGATCATGCCCACGGCGATGGTCGGCAGTCCGCTGACGCGGCGGATTTCGCTGGCATAACCGGCCTGGAATCCGGGCACGCGCGGCACCGGCGCGAGGCCCTGCTCGCCGCCGACACCGCCGGAGGAGCAGTCGATGGCATCCACACCGCGGTCTTTCAATGCGCGGGCGAGCGCCAGCGTCTCCTCGATGCCCCAGACGCCACCCGGTCCTTCGACCGCGGAGACACGGAACCACAGCGGCCGGTCGGAGGGCCATACCGCACGCACGGTCTCCGCGACTTCGAGGGCAAAGCGCATGCGGCCCTGCAGGTCACCGCCGTAGCCATCAGTGCGCAGGTTGGACAGCGGCGACAGGAACTGGTGGATCAGGTAGCCGTGCGCGCCGTGGATCTCGCACAGTTCGTAACCGGCATCGAGCGCGCGCTGCGCGGCGGCGCGCCAGGCCGCAAGACAGTCGCGGATGTCATCAAGGTCCATCGCCTTCGGGATGTTGCCGCCAGGCGTCGGCGGCAGCGCACTGGCGGAAAGTCCCTGCCAGGGCCTCAGTTTGCCGCTGGCATCGGCCTCGGTCAGCGGCGCACGGTCTTTCAGCGGGCCGTGCTGGGAGGCGCGGCGTCCGCAGTGGCCGAGCTGGATTGCCGGCACCGCGCCCTGCTCGCGGATGAAGTCGGTGATGCGCCGGTAGAGCGGCACATGATGGTCATGGTAGATGCCGGCGCATTCATGGGTCTTGCGGCCGCGGGCATCCACCGCGGTCTCTTCGGTGAAGACGATGCCGCAGCCGCCCATCGCGAAGCGGCCGAAGTTGACCAGTTGCCAGGCGCCGGGCGCGCCGTCGTCGGAGGCATACTGGCACATCGGCGAACTGACGATGCGGTTGCGCGCGGCGATGCCGCGCAGGTTGATCGGCGTGAACAGCAGTGGTGTGTCGTTGCCGGTTGGTTCCATGGCCCTGGGTCGGTGATGCTGCAGTGATCGGTCGCGGGGCAGTGTAACCAAATCCGTGGCGCATCAGCCCATCGCAGTCCACAACTTGTCGAGGCGCTTGTACGACACCGGAAACGGCGTCTTCAGTTCCTGCGCGTAGAGCGACACCCGCAGTTCCTCGATCTGCCAGCGGAATTCGAGCAGGCGCGGATCGACCTCCCCCGCCTTGCGCTGCTGGTCCAGCCGCGTTTCGTAACGGCCCCACAGCTCGGCGATGCTGGCGGCATGTTTGCCGTCGCGCTCGACGTTGGACGGATATTTCTGCAGCCGCAGCTGCGCGGCTTTCAGGTAGCGCGGCAGCTGGGCAAGCTGCGGTCAGGGCGTGGCGCTGAAAAATCCCTTGCAGACCAGTCGCTGGTTTTGCGCGCGGATGTCATTGGCCGGCCGCGACAGGCTGCCCTTGGCCGCGCCCAGCGCCAGTGACAATTGGTGCTGCTCGGCGGCGATCGCCGTGAACAGCCGCAGCGCCGCCTCGCTCACCGCGGGCAGGCGGGTGCGCGCGCGCTTGACCTGCTCCTCGAACGCTTTCAGTCCCCGCGGCAACTCGTCATCGCCGATGAAAGCGCGGTCACAGATCGCGGCGATGAGGTCGGCGCGCAGGTCATCGGCGCCGGCGATGCCGCGCAGCTGCAGCGCGGCCTGCTCGAAACCCTTGAGGCCCTTCTCGAGCTGGCTCATCTGCGCCTTCAGCGCGAGGCGCATCAGGCGCACCACGCCGGCGCGCATGGAGGCCTGCGCCGCTTCCTGGATGTCAAACAGCCGGATCGCCACGCGGTCGCCTTCGTCCGCCAGCGCCGGATAGCCGGTGACCTTGCGTCCGCCGCGGCTGAAGGTGATGGTCGGCGGCAGGTCACCGAAATCCCAGGTCCTGATGCCTTCGCGCTCGATGCCGGAGGCACTGTCCTTGGC
>JAJTHX010000224.1 GCA_021300125.1 Betaproteobacteria bacterium
AGTCCGGATCCAGCGGCGACAGGTCGTCGCGGTAGCGGGCGTTGCGCAGCTTGATCACCCCGTGCCGGGTATAGAGCCAGCCGTTGCGGGCATTGCGGGTCGGCAGCACGCAGTCGAACATGTCGATGCCGGCGCTGACCGCAGCCATGATGTCCGCCGGCGTGCCCACCCCCATCAGGTAGCGCGGCCGGTCCGTCGGCAGCCGCGGCGCGGTGTGGCGCAGGATGCGCAGCATGTCGGCTTTGGGTTCGCCCACCGAAAGGCCGCCGATGGCGTAGCCGTCGAAGCCGATGGTGGTCAGTTCGCGCAGCGACTCGTCGCGCAGGTCCTCGTACATGCCGCCCTGGACGATGCCGAACAGCGCGTTGGCATTGCCGGCGTGCGCCGCCTTGCTGCGAGCGGCCCAGCGCATCGACAGGCGCATCGAATCCCGCGCCTGCTCATGCGTCGCCGGATGCGGTGTACATTCATCGAAGGCCATCACGATGTCGGAATTGAGCACGCGCTGGATGCGCATGGACTCCTCCGGTGTCAGGAAGCAGGCGTCGCCGTTGACCGGCGACTGGAATTTCACGCCCTCTTCGCTGATCTTGCGCAGCTCGCCCAGGCTGAACACCTGGAAGCCGCCGGAGTCGGTGAGGATCGGGCCGTCCCAGCCGATGAAGCGGTGCAATCCGCCATGCGCGCCGATGACCTCTAGCCCCGGCCGCAGCCACAGGTGAAACGTATTGCCGAGGATGATCTGCGCGCCGAGGCCGCGCACCTCCTGCGGGCTCATGCCCTTCACCGCGCCGTAGGTGCCCACCGGCATGAAGGCCGGGGTGTCGATGGCCCCGTGCGCGGTCTCGAGCACGCTGCGGCGCGCCGCACCGTCCACCGCCTTGACGCTGAACCTCATGCCGCCTGCGGCGCGCGTTCGAGCAGCATCGCATCCCCGTAGCTGAAAAAGCGGTAGCGCTGCGCCACCGCATGGGCATAGGCGCGGCGGATGTTGTCGATGCCGGCAAACGCCGACACCAGCATCAGCAGTGTCGACTTCGGCAGGTGGAAATTGGTGACCAGCGCGTCAACAATTCGGAAGCGGTATCCGGGGGTCACGAACAGCGCGGTCTCGGCGGCGCCGGCACGCAGCACGCCGCCGGCTGCGGCCGATTCCAGTGCGCGCAGGCTGGTGGTGCCCACCGCCACCACGCGGCCGCCGCGCGTACGCGCAGCCTCGATCGCGGCCACCGTTTCCGGCGACAGGCTGTAGCACTCGCTGTGCATGCGGTGTTCGGCGATGTTCTGCACGCGTACCGGCTGGAAGGTGCCCGCGCCGACATGCAGCGTCAGGAACGCGGTGTCCACGCCCTGCGCGCGCAGCGCGTCGAGCAGCGCCTCGTCGAAATGCAGGCCGGCGGTGGGGGCGGCAACCGCGCCGGGATTCTTCGCGTACACGGTCTGGTAACGCGATTCGTCCGCCGCGTCCGCGGCATGCCCGATGTAGGGCGGCAGCGGCACTGCGCCATGGCGCTCGATCTGGGCGAACACATCGTCATCCGGAAAGGCCAGCCGGTAGAGCTCGCCCTCGCGCGCCACCACTGCCAGTTCAAGGCCGCCGCCGACCCGCAGGCGCATGCCCGGCTTGGGCGCGTGGCTGGCGCGGATCTGCGCCAGCGCCTCACGTTCGCCGGTCACCCTTTCGATCAGGATCTCGATCGCACCGCCGCTATCCTTGTGTCCGGTCAGCCTGGCCTTGATCACCCGGGTATCGTTGAGCACCAGCAGGTCGCCGCCACGCAGCAGCTGCTGGATGTCGGGAAACAGGTGATCCGAGATGCGCCCGCTGGCGCCCTCCAGGTGGAGCAGCCTGCTTTGCCGCCGCTCGGGCGCCGGCGCCTGCGCAATCAGCTGTTCCGGCAGGTGATAGTCGAAATCATCAAGTTGCATCGCGCGGATTATACGGAGGGTTGAGCGGAGGGTTGGGCCCGGCAACGCGGCGCGAGGTTGCCGCAGCAGCGGCGTTTGGCAGATAATCACCGGCCGTGCCCCGGTGGTGGAACTGGTAGACGCGCCGGACTCAAAATCCGGTGCCGCAAGGCGTGTCGGTTCGAGTCCGACCCGGGGCACCATCCGATACCCGCCGCCGTGCCAGCCGCTGCGGTGCAACCCGCAGCATTCATTCAAGCCCCCTTCATTCGAGCAACCCACGGAACAACCCATGAGCGAACCTGAAATCGACGTCACCATCGAAGGCCATGTCGCGACGGTGGAACTGCGCCGCCCGCCCAACAACTTCCTCGATGTCGAACTGATCGGAGAACTGGCCACCGCGCTGGAAACGCTGGACCGCGACAGCCAGGTGCGCGCGGTCGTGCTGGCTGCAGCGGGCAAACATTTCTGCGCCGGCGCCAACCTGAAAAAACGCGTTGACGACGAGGCAGCAGGCCAAAAGCAGGTGGCCACGCCGCGCCACCTTTATCATGAAGCGCAGCGCCTGGTGCTGACCAAAAAACCGATTGTTGCAGCAGTGCAGGGCAGCGCCATCGGCGCCGGCCTCGGCCTTGCGCTGGTCGCCGATTTCCGCGTCACCTGCAAGGAGGCGCGGCTGGCCGCGAACTTCACCGCGATGGGTTACCACCCGGGTTTCGGCATGACGGTGACGCTGCCGCGCCTTGTCGGCCACCAGACCGCAAAGTGGCTGTTCCTGACCGGCAAGCGCGTGCCCGGGGATGAAGCCGTGGCGATGGGACTGGCCGACCGGCTGGTGGCGCAGGAAGACGTGCGCAGGGCCGCGCAGGAGATGGCCGCCGAGGTGGCGAAATGCGGTCCGCTGGCGGTGCAGTCCACGCGCGAGACGCTCAACGGCGATCTCTACGCCGCATTCCGCGCCGCAACCGAACGCGAGGCCTTCATCCAGATGATGCTGCGCGAGACCAACGACTTCAAGGAAGGCGTCCGGGCCGGTTTTGACCGCCGAGACCCGGTATTCACCGGCAGCTGAGCCCGGAGAAACGGGAGCGCACCATGGCAGGGTCGGCGGCGCAGCGCATCGAGATCCGCATCCAGGAGTTGTCGCAGCTGTTCAACTCGATGGACCCGACGCCCTTCCACCACCAGGATCTCGATCCCGATGCCGAGGAATTCATCGTCAGCTGGGCCCAGGAGCACCCGCGCGAGGGCGAGTTCGAGATCCTGATCCATGTCGCCGCCGGTGGCGCCTCCGGCAGAGAGGGCGAGGTTGGCGAGGCCTTCGCCAACTATTTCAGCTACCGCGCCGACCACACGCGGCGCGAATTCCGCCAGCTGATGCAGCGCGGGCGCGACAGCCTGTTCATCGGACTGGCCTTCCTGACCGCCTGCCTGCTCGCCGCAGAGCAGGTCGGGCGAATCAGCGAGGGTTCGTTCGGCTCGATCCTGCGCGAAAGCGTGATCATCGGCGGCTGGGTCGCGATGTGGCGGCCGCTGGAGATCTTCCTCTACGACTGGTGGCCGCTGGCGAGGCGGCAGCGCATGTTCGACAAGCTGGCGCGCGCGCGGGTCAGCCTGGCCACGGCCTGAGCACGGCGGGCAGCCGGCTCAGGGCACGGTGACTTCGACGTTGTCGATCAGACGCGTCTTGCCCAGACGCGCGGCGGCAAGGATCACCAGTTCGCGCTCACCGTTGGCCGGCGGCTGCAGGTCGGTCCTGCGCCGCACCGCAACGTAATCGGGCTTCCAGCCGTGCTTGGCCAGTTCGGCCATCGCCGCCAGTTCAATGCGCTGGTAATCCCGCGCGCCCATCGCGACCTCGCCCCTGGCATTGCGCAGGACGCGGTAAAGCCGCGGCGCCTCCTGGCGTTCGGCCGGGCTCAGATAGGAATTGCGGGAGGACAGCGCTAGGCCGTCCTCGGCGCGCACCGTCTCGGCAAGGATCAATTCGATCGGCAGCGCGAACTGGCGCACCATGTTCGACAGCACCAGGCACTGCTGGTAATCCTTCTTGCCGAAAATCGCCGCGTGCGGGCCGACCATGTTGAACAGCTTGAGCACCACGGTCGCCACGCCGCGGAAATGCCCGGGCCTCGCGCCGCCATCGAGGATGTGCTGCAGGTCCGAGGGCTCGACGACATAAGTCTGGGGCTCCGGGTAGATCTCCTTTTCGTCCGGCGCGAACACCACGTCCACGCCGGCATTGCGCAGGCGTTCGCAGTCGGCCTCGAAAGTACGCGGATAACGGTCAAAATCCTCGCGCGGCCCGAACTGCAGGCGGTTGACGAAAATGCTGACCACCGTGCAAGCCGCCCGCGGTTTGGCGATGCGCATCAGTTCGATGTGGCCTTCGTGCAGGTTGCCCATGGTCGGCACGAACACGTTGTTCGGTTCGCGGCGCAGGCGCTCGCGCAGTTCGGCTACGGAGTGGATGACGTCCATGGATTTGCAGGAATGAGGCGGGGATTGAGGAACGGGCCGGGCTGCGGTGATCGGGGCTGTATTGCTGTATTGTAGTCGCAGTGTAGACGCAGAAACCGACGCTGCCGCCACGCCGGCTCTGGCAAAGACAGCCGTGCTAGAACGAATGCTCCTTGCCCGGAAATTTGCCGGACTGCACTTCCATGATGTATAGCGCCACTGCGTCCTGGATCGAGCCGGCCGCAGCCTTCATGTAGTTCTTGACGAACCGGGCCTTCTTGCCCGGATAGACATCGAGCATGTCGTGCAGCACCAGCACCTGGCCATGGCAGTCGGCGCCGGCGCCGATGCCGATGGTCGGCACGCCGGCAGCCGCGGTGACCTGGCTCGCCAGCGCCGCCGGAATGGCTTCGAGCACGATCATGCCGGCACCGGCCTGCTCGAGAATGCGCGCATCGTCGAGCAGCCGCTGCGCCTCGTCCTCTTCGCGCCCCTGGACGCGGTAACCGCCGAGCTGGTGCACCGACTGCGGCGTGAGGCCCAGATGGCCGCAGACCGGAATGCCGCGCTCGGTGAGGAAGGTGATGGTGTCGAGCATCGGCCGTCCACCCTCGATCTTCACCATCTGCGCGCCGGCCGCCATGATCTCCGCGGCGTTGCGGAAGGCTTCCTGGGGACTGACCTGGAAGGTGCCGAAGGGCATGTCGCCGATGATGAACGCGCGCTTGGCGCCGCGCGCCACGCAGGCGGTGTGATAGACCATGTCGCGCAGCGTCACCGGCAGCGTCGACTCGTGGCCCTGCAGCACGTTGCCGAGCGAATCGCCGATGAGCAGCGTATCGATGCCGGCGGCATCGAGCAGCGCGGCAAAACTCGCGTCATAGGCGGTGAGCATGGTGATCTTCTGCCCGTCGCGCATCATCTTGTGCAGGTTGCTGAGTGTGATTCGCATGACCGGATTCCTGGAGTGGATTAGGTGCCTTGGCTGAAAAATTCACGCGGGCCGCGCATGCCGTCGATCCGCCGCAACAATAAATCAAAATCCTGAGCCGAATCAACGAAGTTCAGGTTGTCCGAGTTCACCGTCAGCACCGGCGCGCCTTCGTAATTCAGGAAAAAGCGCATGTAGGTATCGGCGAGCCGCAGCAGGTATTCGTCGGGAATGCTGCGTTCGTAGCGGGTGGCGCGCCTGCGCACGCGCTCGATCAGGGTCTCGGCGCCGGCCTGCAGGTAAATCACCAGGTCCGGCTGCGGTGCCTGCGGCCTGAGGTGGTCGTAGATCTGCCGGTACAGCGCAAGTTCGTCATCGTTGAGGTTCATCCGCGCGAACAGCGGATCCTTCTCCAGCATGAAGTCGGCAACGGTGGCGCCGCGAAACAGGTCGGACTGGGCCAGTTCACGGACCTGGTGGGCACGCTGGAACAGGAAAAACAACTGCACCTGCAGCGCGTAACGCGCCGGATCCTGGTAGAAGCCGGGCAAAAAGGGATTGGCATCCGGGTCTTCGAGCAATGTCGCCGCGCCGAGGTGGGCGGCGAGCCGCCGCGCCAGCGTGGTCTTGCCCGAGCCGATCGGCCCTTCGACCACGATGTAGCGGTACTTCGCGGCCAGGGTCATGCGCCCACCCGCTGCAGCCCGCCGGATCCGAGACGCGCCGCCAGTTCACGCACCAGCCCCAGCCCCGGGACCTGCACATCCGGCGCAATTTCCGCCAGCGGCAGCATGACAAAGGCGCGCTCCGCCATGCGCGCATGCGGCACTGTCAGTCCCGGCTCCTGGATCAGCCGTCCGCCGTAGAGCACGATGTCGAGGTCGAGGGTGCGCGGTGCGTTGGCAAAATCGCGCACCCTGCCATGGAGGCGCTCGATCTCGAGCAGCGCATCGAGCAGCGCGCGCGGCGCGAGGCTGGTATCAATGGCGGCCACGGCATTGATGAAGTCGGGCTGGTCGAGATAGCCCACGGGCGCGCTGCGGTAGAGCGATGAGCGCTGCACCAGGCGGGTGCCGGCCAGGGCTGCAAGCGCATCGAAGCCTGCTTCAACCTGGCGTTGCGGTTCGCCGATGTTGGCGCCGAGCGCGACAAAGACGCGTTCGGTGTTGCCGGCCATCGCTCAGCCTGCCGCAGGCGCAGCGGCG
>JAJTHX010000136.1 GCA_021300125.1 Betaproteobacteria bacterium
ATGAGTGGAACCCATGTCGAGGCCTCGGGCTTTCCACCGACCCGGGCTGAAATCTGCGCTGCCATGGGCTTCAGTTCCCCCAACGCAGCCGAAACCCATTTGCGCGCCCTGGAGCGGAAAGGTGTCATTGAGATGACATCAGGCGCGTCCCGTGGCATCCGCCTGACCCGTTCCCAGGGCTATGGCCAGACGTTGCCGGTAATCGGCCGGGTCGCCGCCGGCAGTCCGATGCTCTCCGAACACAACGTCGAGCAGCGCTGCCGTGTCGATCCCGCCCTGTTTGACCCGCCGGCGGATTACCTGTTGCGGGTACGCGGCATGAGCATGCGGGATGCCGGCATACTGGAAGGCGATCTGCTCGCCGTGCACCGCACTACCGATTTCCGTTCAGGCCAGATCGTGGTCGCCAGGCTCCATGACGAGGTCACGGTCAAGCGTATCCAGCGCAACCGAAACACTGTTGAACTGATTGCTGAAAATCCGGATTTCGCGCCGATCGTGGTAGATCTGAAGCGCGACCCCCTCGAAATCGAAGGCGTCGCGGTCGGCGTCATTCGCAACGGCAAGTTTTTCTGACTACTGCAGGACGCGGCTGCGACCGCAACCGGGCTCTTCACATCTGTTCAGTACATCCGCGTCTTCAGGCCGGATCATTCCCTGCCTGCCAAGCCATGCGCAGGTAATAGCCCATCGACACCAATGTCAGCAGGGCTGCCACCCAGATCAGCCAGCTGCCCCACAGTTGCGGGTCAAAAATGCCGATAACATCGTGATAAAGCAGCATCGGGATTGCGATCATCTGGGCTGCAGTTTTGATCTTGCCGAGCATTGATACCGCAACACTGCGGGCACGGCCGATCGCAGCCATCCATTCACGCAGCGCCGATATGGCAATCTCGCGCCCGATGATGATCAGCGCAACCACGGCGTCAATGCGGTCAAGCTGAACCAGCACGATCAGCGCTGCAGCCACCATCAGCTTGTCCGCCACCGGGTCGAGAAAGGCGCCGAAGGCCGAGGTCTGGTTGAGGCGTCGCGCCAGCCACCCGTCGAGCCAGTCAGTGATCGCTGCAACGGTGAAAATCACAGTGGCCACCAGATTCTGCGTGGCCACGCTGATCCAGTGCTGCTCGAAGTAGAAAACCCCGACGAACAGCGGAATCATCACGATGCGCAGCCAGGTCAGCAGGATCGGCAGGTTGAATGTCATGGTCTGTGCTGGATTTCAGTGGAGTGCATCGTAAATCCGCTGCGCGAGTTCGGTGCTGATGCCCTCGATTCCGGCAATTTCCTCCACGCTCGCGGCGAGCACTCCGCGCAGCCCGCCGAAACGCGCCAGCAGCCTCTGGCGCCTCTTGGCACCGACGCCGGGAATCTCCTCCAGCGCCGAGACTGTTCTCGCCCGGGCGCGGCGCGCGCGATGGCCCTCGATGGCAAACCGGTGGGCCTCGTCGCGGATCTGCTGGATCAGGTGTAACCCGGGATGGTCGGCTGCAAGCCGCAGCGGCGAATCGCGGCCTGGCAGCAGCAGCTGCTCCAGGCCGGGCTTGCGCGACTCTCCCTTGGCCACGCCGGCCAAGGTCACCCCGTTGAGCCCGAGTTCGTTCATCACTTCCAAGGCTACTCCCAATTGCCCGGCTCCACCGTCGATCAAGACCAGATCCGGCATCTTACCTTCGCCGGATACAACGCGGCGATAGCGGCGTGAAAGCGCCTCGCGCATGGCACCGTAATCATCCCCAGGGGTGATGTCACGGATGTTGAAGCGCCGGTATTCACCGCGCTGCAGGCCTCCGCGGTCATACACCACACAGGAAGCGACCGTTGCCTCGCCCTGGGTGTGGCTGATGTCGAAACATTCGATGCGCTGGACTGTCTCGGCCAGGCCCAGCCCCTGCTGCAGCGACGTCAGTCTTGCCGCGTCATCAAGACGCTGCGCCAGGCGCTGCCGGGCGCCTAGAGCGGCGTTCTTTCCGGCCATTTCCAGCCAGATCCGGCGTTCGCCGTTCGGATGTGTGCTCAGATGCACCTTGCGTCCGGCGCGTGTACTGAGCAGCTCCTGCAGGCCATCGGCCTGCGGCAGCGCATCGACGATGAGATGCGGCGGCACCGGATGCTGAAGGTAATGCTGGGTGACGAATGCTTCGAGGATCTGCGCGACTTCCGCATCCTCGGCATTCTGCGGATAGAAATTGCGGTCTCCGAGATGGAGCCCGCCGCGGATCATCACCAGATTGACACAGCAGACTCCATCAACAATGCGGCAGGCGATGACATCGGCATCTCGCCCTCCCTCGCTGCTCACATACTGGCGCTCGCGCACCTTGCGCAGCGCAGAAATCTGGTCCCGGCAGACTGCAGCCTCCTCGTAACGCATAGCCCCTGCCGCCTCGTTCATGCGTGATGTGAGGTGCTCCAGTACCGCATCCTCCTCACCTGACAGGAACATCGCGGCGCTGCGCACGTCATCGGCGTAAGCCTGCTCACTGATCATGCCGACGCAGGGCGCCGTGCAGCGGCGAATCTGGTGCAGCAGACAGGGTCTCGACCGGTGCTCGAACACGCTGTCTTCGCAGGTACGGAGGCGGAAAACCTTCTGCAGCAGTTGCATGCTCTCCCGAACCGCGCCGGCATTGGGAAAGGGGCCGAAGTGGCGGTTGCCGCGATCGGGGGTGCCGCGGAAAAAACCCAGCCGCGGATATGGGTGCCCGCTCAGCATCAGGTAAGGGTAGGACTTGTCATCCCGGAACAGGATGTTGTAGCGGGGCGACAGCGACTTGATCAGGTTATTCTCGAGCAGCAGCGCCTCCGCCTCGGAACGGGTGACCGTGGTTTCGATGGACGCAATCAGAGCAACCATCAGGCGGATGCGCGGAGACAATGTGTCACCACGCTGGAAATAGGAGCTGACCCGCTTGCGCAGGTCAATCGCCTTGCCGACGTAGAGCACTTCGCCGGCGCCGCCGATCATGCGGTAAACACCGGGCAGGTGCGGCAGCGCGGCCGCGATTTCGGCAGGCGCGACCATGGCGGACTCAAGCACCCGGTGGCAACGGCCGGCCGAGGTGGATTGCAATATCCGCAAAAACCTGCTCAAACATGGCTGTAGTGAGACGCCGGGTGTTGGTGTTATATCGGCTGCAATGGTAGCTGTCGAACAGGCGAAGTACCCCGCCCAAGTCGTGCTGCGCGCCGTGCGCGAAGGCATGATCGGCAAGCCGCAGGCCGAGTCCGCGCAGCACTGCCTGGTGGGCTACGGTGCCCAGCGCCAGGATTGCCGTGCCGGTCGCCAATGCTGCCAGTTCTCCACGGAGATAGGCATTGCACTCCCTCACCTCCTCCGGCAGCGGTTTATTCTGCGGTGGCAGGCACTTCACGGCATTGGTGATGCGGCAGCCGGCCAATTTCAATCCGTCGTCGACGGATACGGATTCCGGGCTGCTGGCATAACCGAAGCGATACAGGGTCTGGTACAGCAGGATGCCGGCGTAATCGCCGGTAAATGGCCTGCCGCTGCTGTTGGCGCCATGCATTCCCGGCGCAAGTCCCACGATCAACAGCCGCGGTTGCTGGTCACCGAAAGGTGGCACCGGACGCGCGTGATAGCCGGGATATTCAGCCCGCACCTGGGCGAGGTGGGCTGTGAGGCGGTTGCAGCGGGTGCAGCCGGTGCTGAACTCGGCCATCGCAACGCCAGCGGCAGTACTTGCGGACCGTGGCATGGATCAGGCAGAGGCAGACCCGCCGTCCAGGGCGGCCATTGTCTGCCTTGCCGCGGCGAGAACCTGCTTGTCGATGTGTGCAGCGGGCATGAACAGGCACGCCAGCCTGGCCTGGCTGGCGGCGGGCATCGGCCGCCGCAGCCCTTCAAGAAGCTGGTCGGCGGACTGCGGGTTATTGCAGACCAGCACCATGTCGCAGCCGGCATCCATTGCTGCCCTACCGCGTTCGACCACATCACCGGCTACGCTTGCACCCTCCATGCTTAGATCGTCACTGAAAATGACGCCATCGAAACCCAGATTTCCGCGCAGCACCTGCTGCAACCAGTGGCGGGAAAAACCGGCGGGGGCAGGATCGACACGGGGATAAATCACGTGTGCCGGCATCACCCCCTGCATCCCCGCCGCAGCCATGCGCCGGAACGGCAGCAGATCCTCGGCCTCGATCTCGGCGTCACTGCGATCGTCCACCGGAACCTCGTGATGGGAATCGGCCCGGACATGGCCATGTCCGGGAAAATGCTTGCCCACTGCCGCCATACCGCCCCCGACCAGGCCGTGCATCAGGGCGATGGCCAGTTCTGCAATCGCGCCCGCGTCGCTGTGAAAAGCCCGATCGCCGATCACACCGCTATTGCCGTAGTCGATGTCCAGCACCGGAGTGAACGACAAATCGAGTCCCTGTGTGCGCAGCTCCGAGGCCAGCAGCAAACCGCAGCTTTTGGCATCAGCGAGGGCGCGCCGGGGATCGCGGTCCCAGAGATGGCCGAGGCTGCGCATCGGTGGCAGCCGGGTGAAACCCTGGCGGAAGCGCTGCACCCGTCCTCCTTCGTGGTCCACGGCGATCAGCAATTGCGGATCGCGCAGGGCGTGGATGTCCGCAGCCAGTGCGGCAAGCTGTCCCGGATTTTCAAAATTGCGGGTAAACAGGATCACCCCACCGGTGAGCGGGTGCAGCAGCCGCTCACGGTCCTCGGCAGTGAGTCTGGTGCCCGCAACATCGAGCATCACGGGGCCACGCGGCAGTTTCTTGGGCGTCATTTTTCAAGCACTACGCAGGCACAGGCCAGGCTGGATTCATCGCTGATGGTCAGGTGATGACCGCGGATACCGGCCTCTTGCACCCGCATGGCCAGCGCATCGCTGAAGGCAAGATCCGGCTTGCCCAGCGGATTCTGCACCACGCTGATATTCTGCAGGGTCACCGGATAGCGGAAACCGGTGCCCATGGCCTTGGAAAAGGCCTCCTTTGCAGCAAAGCGGTTGGCCAGGTACAGGACTTTCTGGTTGCTGCGTTCAAAGCGTGGCCGCTCCTGTGGCGTAAGCACGCGACACACAAAACGTTCGCCATACTTGTCGAACAGCCTCGCCACTCGCTGGGGCTGGATCACATCAATGCCGATGCCGTAGATCATCGCGCCCCTTCACTGGTTTAACGCCATCGCGCGCAGGTATTTGCGCACCGTTGAAGCCAGGCCGTATTCGATCGCGTCGGCAACCAGCGCATGGCCTATAGATACCTCGGCCACGCCCGTTACTGTGGCGAGGAATTGCGGCAGGTTGTCGCGGTTAAGATCATGTCCTGCATTCACCGCGAGGCCTGCGGCCAGTGCCGAGCGCGCCGCCTCGGCGTAGATCGACAGCATGGCCCTGCAATCTCCTGCGGCGTGGGACGCGGCATAGGGCTCGGTGTAAAGCTCGATACGGTCAGCACCTGCGGCCGCCACAGCTGCCATTGCAGCCGCATCCGGGTCCATGAACAGGCTGACCCTGATGCCCAGCCGGTGCAATTCGTCCACCACCGGCTTCAGGCGCAGCGCATCGCGCTGGATATTCCAGCCGTGGTCAGAGGTGAAGGCCGCCGGGTCGTCTGGCACCAGAGTGCATTGTGCCGGCCTGACCTCGCGCGCAAGTTCAAGCAGCGGTGGCTCAAAGGGATTGCCTTCGATGTTGAATTCGGCGTTAGCTCGTCCGGCCAGCAGTGCGGAGAGCTCGCGCACGTCCTCAGGGCGGATATGGCGGCCATCGGGCCGCGGATGCACGGTGATGCCATGGGCACCGGCATCCAGGGCAATCTGCGCGGCGCGCAGCACGCTGGGGATGCCCAGGTTGCGTGAATTGCGCAGCAGGGCAATCTTGTTGACGTTGACACTGAGGCGGGTCATCGGAAAAGCATTCTGGCTGATTCACAGTTGCTGCAGGTCGCGCAGCAGCTGGCGGGTGTGCAGGATCTGGTCGCCAAGGCAGTGGTTGATCAGCGCACGCATCAGCAATTTGCTCTGCTGCAGCGTGCGCGGATCGGCATAGCTGTCCGAGGCCATATCGATAAGGGTCTGCCCGTGCAATTCTACGCCGCTTCCCGCATCGTCAGCCATCACTGGCAACGGTCCGCGGTCTGGCAGATAGCGGTAGAGCGCATCGCCGCGGATTGCCGCCCCGCCTCCGGCCTCGCGGTCAAGCACCAGACCATAGCCGAGCTCCTGCAGCAATATGCGCTCGAATCGCCGCAGCACCGCAGCATGGTCGGCCTCTTCGGCGAGCCGCTGCAGCGCATCGGCATAGGCATCGAACAGGTACTCGTGCGCATCCTCGCGCGGCAGCAGTTTGAGCATCAGCTCGTTGAGGTAAAAACCGCAGATCAGGCTCATGCCGCGCAGGGGTTTGTAACCGCCCCGCCACTCCGCCTTGTGCAGGGTCTTCAATTCCGCCTTGCCCGACCAGCTGAGCAGCAGCGGCTGGAACGCCATCAGCACCCCGCGCAGCGCCGCGCGTGGGCGGCGGGCGCCGCGGGCGATGATGGCAACCCGGCCTGCATGGCGGCTGTAAACCTCGGCAATCAGGCTGGTTTCCCGGTACGGATAGGTATGCAGCAGATAGGCAGGCTCGTCGTCGCGGCGATTGTGGCTGATCAGCGCCATTGATGATTTTAACTCTTTGTTTTTATTGATTTTTATTCTATGCCTAAGCGTTTCAGAATCCCCAGATCATCGGCCCAGCCGGATTTGACCTTGACCCAGACCTCAAGAAATACCTTGCCACCGAAAAGCTTTTCCATGTCCTGACGTGCCTGGGTGGAGATTTCCTTGAGCTTGGCTCCACCCTTGCCGATGACGATGCCCTTGTGCCCAGGCTTGTCGACGAGAATGCCTGCATGGATCCGGCGCAACCCGCCGTCGAGCTCGAATTTCTCGATTTCCACGGTCGCCGAATAGG
>JAJTHX010000385.1 GCA_021300125.1 Betaproteobacteria bacterium
AGTGCAGCCGACATTGATCACGCCGCTCGCCGCATGCTGGCGCCGCGGATGTGCCTCAACGGCCTGATTGCGCAAAAGGACCTCAGCGGCCTGTCCATCCATGCCGGCGCACAGGCTTCAATCGTGCCCGAGCTCTTCCACAACAACGTCGCCAATCCGATGCTGCAGGCGATGGTCAAGCGCGGCGAAACCGGAACCGCCGCAGGCAAGGGCTTTTACGACTGGGCCGGCTGCGACACCGCCGCCGTGCGCAAGCAGGCTTCGGTGCAGCTCGCGAAGCTCACCGAATTCCTCGATTCGCCGGCCATGCAGCCGGCCGCGAATACCCAGCCCAAGCCGCGGGATCCGCGCGCCTGAGCCTGCCCCGCTGACCGCGCCATGAGCGGCGACATCCTTACCGCCCGCGACGGCGCGGTTGCGACCGTCACGCTGTCCAATCCCGGCAAGCGCAATGCGCTGACGGTGGCGATGTGGCGCGAACTGGCGCGGGTGTTTGACGCGCTGTCTGCCGAAGATGACCTGCGCTGCGTGGTGCTGCGCGGCGCCGGGACCGAGGCTTTTGCCGCCGGCGCTGACATCGCCGAATTCCCCACCGAGCGCAACACCGTCGAGCAGGGCAAGACTTATCACCGCGAGCTGGTGTACGGCGCGCTGCGCGCCGTGGGCGAATGCCGCCATCCGACTGTAGCCATGATCCACGGCGCCTGCGCCGGTGGCGGGCTTGAGCTCGCCTGCCAGTGCGACCTGCGGCTGGCGGGCCGCGGCGCGCGTTTCGGCGTGCCGATCAACCGTCTCGGTTTCGCCATCGCCTGGGACGAACTCGATGCGCTGCTGCCGCTGATCGGCCGCGCCGCGGCGCTGGAAATCCTGGTCGAGGGCCGCATGTGGGATGCACAGGAGGCCTACGACAAGGGGCTGCTGACGCGGCTGGTGGATGATGACGCACTGGCCGCGGAAACCGCGGCCACCGTCGGCCGCATCTGTGACGGCGCACCGCTGGTGGCGCGCTGGCACAAGCAGTTCATCCGCCGCCTCACGCCGAAGCCCGAGCCGCTGACCGCGGCCGAGCGCGACGCCAACTTCGACTACTTCAACACCGAGGATTACCGCATCGGCTACGATGCCTTCATCCACAAGCGCAAACCGCGTTTCGCGGGCCGCTGACTTTTCCTCATTATTTCGACTGGAATCAACATGGCCGGACCGTTATCCCATATCAAGGTGCTTGACCTCTCGCGCGTGCTCGCGGGTCCCTGGACTGCGCAGAACCTCGCCGACCTCGGCGCCGACGTGATCAAGGTGGAGCGTCCCGGCAAGGGCGATGATTCGCGGGCCTATGCGCCGCCGTTCCTGAAGGACGAGCAAGGCAATGAAACGAAGGAAGGCGCCTACTTCTGCGCCGCCAACCGCGGCAAGAAATCGATCACGGTAAACTTGAGTAAGCCCGAGGGCCAGCAGCTGGTGCGCGAGCTGGCCAAAGGCGTCGATGTGCTGGTCGAGAACTACAAGGTCGGCGATCTCGCGCGTTACGGCCTCGGTTATGAGGACCTCGCCAAACTCAACCCCGGGCTGATCTACTGCTCGGTCACCGGCTTCGGCCAGACCGGGCCGTACAAGGACAGGCCCGGCTACGATTTCATGGCCCAGGGCATGGGCGGGCTGATGAGCATCACCGGCGAGGCCGACGGCCTGCCCGGCGGCGGTCCGCAGCGTGTCGGCATTCCGATCATCGACATGACCACCGGCATGTACGCGACGATCGCAATCTGCGCGGCACTGGCCCACCGTGCGGTGACCGGCAAGGGGCAGTGGATCGACGTCGCGCTGCTCGACAGCTGCGTCGCCTTCCTCGCCAACCAGGCGATGAACTACTTCGCCACCGGCGAATCGCCCTCGCGCATCGGCAATGCGCACCCGAACATCGTGCCCTACCAGACCTTCAGGACCAAGGACGGCGCGATCATCCTCGCCTGCGGCAACGACAACCTGTTCAACAAGTTCTGCGACGCCGCCGGCTGCGCCCACCTGCCGAAAGACGCACGTTTCGCCACCAATGCCGAGCGCGTGAAAAACCGCGCCGAGATCACGCGGCTGCTGAACGAGGTCTTCGAGCAGCGCACGACCAAGGAATGGGTCAAGCTGCTGGACGATGCCGGCGTGGCCAACGGCCCGATCAACACCATCAAGGAAGTGTTCGAGGAGCCGCAGGTGATCGCCCGCGGCATGAAATTCGAACTGCCGCATGCTGCGGCCGGCAAGGTGCCGCTGGTGGCCAGCCCGATGCGCTTTTCCGGTACGCCGCTCAAGCACGAGATTCCGCCGCCCACCGTGGGCCAGCATACCGATGAGATCCTGCGCCAGGTGCTGAAGAAAACGGATGCCGAGATCGCCGCGCTGAAGGCGGCCGGCGCGGTCTGATCAGAAAAAGCTGATCAGCATTTTCGTGGCCAGCGTGAACAGCACGGCGGCGAAGATTTTCTTGAGCAGCGCGCCCGGCGTGCGGTGGGCAAGCCGGGCCCCGACCGGCGCCAGCAGCATGCTGGCGATGACGATGCCGGCGAGCCCGGGCAGAAACACGAAGCCGAAGCTGAACTCGGGCAGCGCCGGCTGGCGCAGTCCGGTGATCACGTAGCCGGCGGTGCCTGCCGCGGCCAGCGGCCAGCCGATCGCCGCCGCGGTGCCGATCGCTTCGTGCACGCGGATTCCGCGCTTGACCAGCCAGGCCACCACCAGCGCTGCGCCGCCGGTGGCCGTGAGGCTGGAAATCACGCCGATCAGCGCAGAGGAAATGTTCAGCCCCGAAGCACTGATCGGCAGCGCCCCGGCCTCGGGTTTCTTGCCGAAAAACATCTGCACCGAGATGTAATAGATCAGCAGCGTGAACACCACCGACAGCAGACGCACGTCGAGCACGCTGGCGAGCAGTGCGCCGCCGAAGGTGCCGAGGATGATGCCGGGCGCCATGCGTTTGACCATTGCCCAGTTCACCGCGCCGTGGCCGTGATGGGCGCGCACGCTGGAGACCGAGGTGAAGAGGATGGTGGCCATCGAGGTGCCCAGCGCGAGGTGCACCACCTGACCGGCATCGAAGCCCTTGGCGGCGTAGATGAAGGCGAGCACCGGCACCATCGCGGCCCCGCCGCCGATGCCGAGCAGCCCCGCGAAAAAGCCGACGAAGGCGCCCAGGGCCAGATAGGCCCACCACCATTCAAACATCGCGGCAGGCTCCCGTCAGCGGGTCATTTTTTCATCAGGCCGAGGATGTACTTCCACTCGTCCGGATCCACTGGGGTGATCGACAGCCGGTTGCCGCGGGCCAGCACGCGCATCTTGGCGAGCGGCTTGTGCCGACGCAGTTCGTCGAGCGCGATCAGCGGCGTCTTTTTGGCAAAGCGGAAATCCACATGCAGCCAGCGCGGATTGTCCGGGGTGGATTTGTCGTCGAAATACTTGCTCTTGCGGTCGAACTGCGTGGCATCCGGATAGGCCGCCTTGCTCACCTCGGCG
Organism: Betaproteobacteria bacterium; assembly: GCA_021300125.1. GTDB lineage: Bacteria > Pseudomonadota > Gammaproteobacteria > Burkholderiales > SG8-41. The sequence continues at coordinate 3,508 of JAJTHX010000385.1, forward strand.
ATGCCGACGATGCCCGGGATTTCGCAGTTCGAGTGATAGTAGAACGCCTGGTCGCCGGGCTTCATCTGGTCGCGCATGAAATTGCGCGCCTGGTAGTTGCGCACGCCGGTCCAGGGGGTCGTCTTGTCACGGGCAAGATCGTCAATGCCGTAGACGTCGGGTTCGGATTTGATCAGCCAGTAGCGCATGTCGGGATCCGCATCAAAAAAAGAACGCGGCTTGCGCCGCGTCGCTGTGGGGTTCCCCCGCCTGTGCCGTCGCAGACCAGCATCCTGAACCAAAGGTTCAAGAGGGCCGCCTTCCGGGTTCCTTCAGGTTCGTCCGCGTGGGACGCTCACACCGGAACCGCTATGGTCGGCAGCCAGAGCAATGTCTATCGGTTCAAAGAATATATGGCCCGGACAAACACCGCAGGGGAATTCGCGGACGGCGATCGGGCGCGGCTCAGAACAGCTTCGACTGTTCCGCCATCGCCTGGTCGATGCTCGTCTCCATGCGCTGGATTCTACGCTTGGTTTCTGCGACATCAAAGCTGCCGCCGACCTTCATCGACAGGAACTCGTGGGCGATGTTGAGCGCAGCCATGATCGCCACGCGCTCGGTGCCGATGACCTTGCTGCGCTCCTTGACGTCCTGCATCTTGGCGTTGAGGTAATCCACGGCCTCGAGCAGGCCTTTCTGCTCGTGTTCGGGGCAGGCGACGCGGAATTCGCGCCCCATGATGTTGATTTGCAGGCCTTTCGAGTCGGCGCTCATGCTTCCTCGGCGGGAATCTGTTCGACAATCTGTTCGAGGCGGGTGGTGGCGAGGCGGATCTTGTCTTCCAGCTGCTTGTTGCGGTCCAGCGCGGTGGCCAGTTCCTGCCGCAGCCGCTGGGTGTCCTCGCGCAGCCGCTGATTGGTCTCGATGAATTGGTCGAGCTTGTCCTCGAGCGCCTTGAGTTCCGCTTCCATGCGCGCACTATAGTGGGGATGGGGGTGAAAATCCAGCTGGCTCAGTCCTTAAGGCAGACTTCTGAATGTAAGTTGGCATGTGTGCCACGTGCGCTCGCCGGCACCTGGCCGAAATCGGGGGTCCGCCCGATGTCTTTTTTTAACCCATTGATTTAATTGAATAAAATATCCTGTCTTGGACGCTGCTTGCAGTTAAAATCGCTTTGTCCAGGACGCGGCGCGACCGCAAGCGCCCAGACCCGGACGTGATCCAGGTGCCGGCGACCCGCAAGGGCGCCGGTGAAACGGGAAACAGGTGCGGTTCAACAGAACCCATGCCTGTGCTGCCCCCGCAACGGTAAGCAACACGCATCCACTGAGGATGCCACGACGCACCACTCGCCACTGTTCCAGCGGAACGGGAAGGCGGTGCGCTCGGGTTGTGAGCCCGGAGACCGGCCTTGATCGCCGTATTGGAAATGCCGCGGGGAGGCGGCGTCCGGCGTTCATGCGCGCTGCGTTTCTTCCCTGTTGCGGCATTTCCTCGTTGACTGACCGGCACGCGGCGGGCGTGCACACGAGGAGATTCAATTGGAACGCAAGGCCCTTGCAGCAGCCGTCGCCCTGGTGGCGGCAACACCCTGCGCGGCGCAGCAGAACATCGCCGCACTCGATACCGTGGTTGTCACCGCCAGCCGCTTCCAGGAGCGCTACGACGACAAGCCGGTGAACATGACCGTGATCGGCCTGGAGGACATCCGCCGCAGTCCGGCAAAGACGGTGCCCGACCTGCTGTCCGAGCAGGCCGGCGTGCATATCCATGACTTTTTCGGAAACAATGCCGCCACCACCACCATTGACCTGCGCGGTTTCGGCATCACCGGCACGCAGAACACGCTGATCCTGGTCGATGGCCGCCGGGTTTCCGACATCGACCTGTCGGGGGTGCAGTGGTCGTCGATCCCGCTCTCCAGCATCGAGCGGATTGAGATCGTGCGCGGCGGCGGCTCCGTGCTGTATGGCGACGGCGCGGTGGCCGGCGTGATCAACATCATCACCCGCTCGCCGCTGGACGGCGGCGATCGCGGCAGCCTGCGCGTGCGCAGCGCCGCATACGGCACCCTCGAGACCGGATTGACGGCCCAGTACCGCAGCGGCAGCTTCGGCATCGGCATGTCTGCCAGCAATCTTGAGAGCGACGGGTACCGCCGCAACAATGAAAACCGCCAGTCCAACGCCGCAGCTGACCTGCGATGGCTCACCGAGGGCGGGGAAATCATGCTGCGCATGGCGACCGACCACCAGGGCATGCGCCTGCCCGGTGCGCGCCGGGTCCAGCCCGGCGCGAACGTCAACCAGCTCGTTACCGACCGCCGCGGCGCACAGACGCCGCTGGACTGGTCGCAGCGCAACGGCAACCGCGTCACCCTCGACTGGCTGCAGCGCGCGGGCGGGGCTGACTTCATCGTCGGCGCCGGCTGGCGCAGCAAAGAGCAGACCTCCTATTTCGATTTTTCCGGCAATCCCGATTTCCGCGTCGCCGACCTCGATGTCTGGTCGCTGAACCCGCGGGTGCGCTGGTCCCCCGACCTGCCCGGCGGCAAACACACCTTCGTCGCCGGCATTGACTGGTACCAATGGGATTACCGGCTGCGGCGGTCGAACTCGACGCTGAACATCGGCAACCCGTTCAATGTCATTGACGCCCAGCAGTACAACCTGGGCGCCTATCTGCAGGACACGCTGCAGGTGTCGCCGCGCCTGACCCTGACCGCAGGCCTGCGCTACGAGCGCTACAAGGCCGACGCCACCGACTCCTTCAACGTCGCGGCGCCTGGCGGTGCTTTCGGCTCCGGTGCGGCGCCTGCCTCGCAGAACGAGTCCGTGAACGCCTGGGAAGCCGGAGCCCGTTACGCGCTGACGCCGGTGCTGTCGCTGATGGCCAAGACGGCGCGCAGTTTCCGCTTTGCCAACATCGACGAGATTTACGAGACTTCGCCGGCCTTCCTCAACCAGTTCCAGTTCCTGCGGCCGCAGACCGCGCAGCACCATGAGCTGGGCATGGAATGGCGGCGCGCCGGCGCATGGCTGCGTGCGGCGCTGTTCGAGATGAATGTCCGCGACGAAATCCGCCTCGATGCCTTCACCACCGGCATCGGCAACACCAACCTGCCGCCGTCGCGCCGCCGAGGCTTCGAACTCGAGGGGCGCTGGAAACCGTCATCGGCGTGGTCGCTGACCGGTTCATACACCCATACCGATGCGCGTTTCCGCGAAGGCGTGCTGCCCGGCGGCGCATTCACCGCGCTTAACGTCAACATTGCCGGCAAGACGGTGCCGCTGGTACCCAGGCACAAGCTCAACGCAGGCCTCGCCTGGACGCCGGCCCAGGGCACACTGCTCAGTTTCACCGCGACCCATGTCGCTGCGCAGTACATGGACAATGACGAGGGCAACACGCTGGGTGTAAAAATCCCGGCCTACACCGTGGCCGACCTCAGGCTGTCGCAGCGGCAGGGGGCCTGGACATTCAGCGCCGTGATCAACAACCTGTTCGACCGCAAGTATTACAACTACGCGGTGCGCAGCCAGTTTGTCGCCGACCGCTACAACGCCTACCCCCTGCCGGAGCGCAACGCCGGCGTGATGGCGGAATACGTGTTCCGCTGAACGCCGGGGGCTTTCAGCAAAGCCGCGCGCCGCGCGGCTTTTTTTGTCACCGGATGCGGCCAAAACACGGCCAAGTTTTCCTTAATTATCAAAAGTTTGCTATTGTTCGGCCCGTGCCAACGATGTCCGGAACCGAGCTTTATTTGCGCCTGCTGCGCCATGTACGGCCGTACTGGCGCACCTTTGCCGCGGCCATCCTCGGCATCGTCGTCGTCGCCGCCACCGAACCGGCGCTGCCGGCGCTGCTCAAACCCCTGCTGGACGGCGTGTTCGTGAACAAGGACGAGGCGGTGATCCGCTGGACGCCGGTGTTCATCATCGGCCTGTTCGTGATCCGCGGCCTGGCCGAATATGTCGCGCAGTTCGCCCTGTCCTGGGTCGGCAATCGCCTGGTGATGGATCTGCGTGCGCAGATGTTCCGCAAGCTGCTGACCCTGCCCGCGCGCTTTTATGACGACCAGCCCTCGGGCACGCTGATTTCCAAGCTCACCTACGACGTCACGCAGGTCACCACCGCCGCGACCAGCGTGCTGACCGTGGTGTTCAAGGATGCGCTGGTGATCCTTGGCCTGCTCGGCTGGATGCTGTGGCTGAACTGGAAACTCACGCTGTTGTCGCTGGCGCTGATGCCGCTGATCGTGCTGGTCGTGCGCGTGATCAGCATCCGCCTGCGCAATTCCAGCCGCGAGGTGCAGCGGCAGATGGGCGAGATGACCCAGGTGGTGCAGGAGGCGATTGAAGGCCACCGCGTGGTCAAGCTGTTTGGCGGGCAGGACTACGAGCAGCAGCGGTTTGACGAACAGGCCAACCGCGTGCGGCGGCAGCTGATGAAACAGGCGGCGGCCGCCGCGGCAAGCGTGCCGGTGGTGCAGTTCCTGGCGGCGCTGGCGCTGGCGACCATCGTTTATCTGGCTACCCGGCAATCCAACGCCGACCAGATCACGGTCGGCGGCTTTGTCTCCTTCATTGCCGCGATGCTGATGCTGACTGCTCCGCTGAAGCGGGTGACCAGCGTCAACGAGCCGCTGCAGCGCGGGCTGGCCGCGGCCGAGAGCGTATTCGCGCTGATCGACGAGGCCGGAGAGACCGACAGCGGGACCAGGGCTCCGGGACGCGCCCGCGGCGACATCCGCATCGAGGGCCTGCGCTTTGCCTATGGCGCTGACGGCCGCGCCGCGCTCGACCACATTGACCTTGCGATTGCGCCCGGAGAGACCGTGGCACTGGTCGGCGCCTCGGGCAGCGGCAAGACCACGCTGGCGAATCTGGTGCCGCGGTTCTACGCCCCTTCGGCCGGCCGCATCCTGCTCGATGGCGAGGACGTTGCCAGCCTCAAACTTTCCGCCCTGCGCGCCAACATTGTGCTGGTGAGCCAGGACGTGGTGCTGTTCAACGACACCGTGGCCGCCAATATCGCCTACGGTGCGATGAAGGGGGCAACCCGGGCCCAGATCGAGTCCGCCGCGAGGGCCGCGCATGCGCTGGAGTTCATCGAACGCATGCCGCAGGGCTTCGACACCCTGGTCGGCGAGAACGGTGTGCGGCTCTCCGGCGGCCAGCGCCAGCGCCTGGCGATCGCGCGTGCGCTGCTCAAGGATGCGCCGGTGCTGATCCTCGACGAGGCCACATCCGCGCTCGACACCGAATCCGAGCGCCATGTACAGGCCGCGCTGGAGGCGCTGATGCGCGGCCGCACCACGCTGGTCATTGCACACCGCCTGTCCACCATCGAAAAGGCGCACCGCATTGTCGTGCTCGACGGCGGGTGCATCGTCGAGGCCGGCACGCACGTCGAGCTGCTGGCGCGCGGCGGAAAATACGCCCAGCTCTACCGCAACCAGTTCCAGCAGGCCGGGGAGGGCTGAGGCATGCCGCTGATTTCCGTCGTCACCCCGGTGTACAAGGCCGAGGGCTGTCTTGATGAACTGTACCGCCGCCTGGTCGCTGCGCTGGGCACCATCACCCGGGATTTCGAGATCGTGATGGTCGAGGACTGCGGTGGCGACCATTCCTGGGATATCGTGAAACGGCTTGCCGCCGCCGATTCTCGGGTGAAGGGCCTGCAGTTCAGCCGCAACTTCGGCCAGCACTACGGCATCACCGCCGGGCTCGACGTTGCCGAAGGCGACTGGGTGGTGGTGATGGACTGCGACCTGCAGGACCGGCCCGAGGAAATTCCCGCGCTGTACGCCAAGGCGCTGGAAGGCTATGACGTGGTGCTGGCGCGCCGCGGCGGCCGCACCGACGGCCTCGGCAAGCGCTTCACTTCCTGGTGTTTCTACCGGGTGCTGAGCTGGCTGGCCGATACCGAGTACGACAGCGCCACCGGCAACTTCCGCATCATTTCGCGCAAGGTGGTGCTGGCCTGCCGGCAGATGCGCGAACAACTGCGTTTCTTCGGCGGCCTGGTGCACTGGACGGGTTTTCCCACTGCGGCGATCGAGGTCGCACATGCCGAGCGCCACGAGGGCCGCTCGACCTACACCTTCGCCAAACTGTGGAAGCTGGCGATGGACACCATCATCGCCTACTCTGACAAGCCGCTGCGGCTGGCGGTGCGCTTCGGCTTCGCGATGTCGCTGCTGTCGTTCGCGGCCGGCCTGTTCATCCTGGTGCGTGCGGTGCTCTACGGCTCGCCGGTGGTCGGCTGGCCCAGCCTGTTCGTGTCGCTCTATTTCATCGGCGGCATCATCATCAGCATCCTCGGCATGCTCGGCATCTACCTCGGCAAGACTTTTGACGAGGCGAAAAAGCGGCCGCTGTACATCGTGATGAACAGTACGTTCACCCATGCATCCCGCGATCCGGCGCGTTGAATGGGACAGCGCGGTTTTCGGGCGCGATTGCTACGAAATCACCGCCGCTGAAGAGGACGCGCTGCGCGCCGCGGCGTCCAGCCCCGGCCACTACGCGGTCAAGGTCGAGCCGCTGGCAGACAAGGCGGCGCTGCACCGCCACGGGTTCTACTACGTCGACACCCTGCTCGAACCGTATTGCCGGCGCGAAGGCTTTGCCGGCCACCGCGATGCGCGGGCCCGCTGCGTGCGTGGCGAGAAGCTCGATGAGCTGCTGGCGGTTTGCCACGGCGCATTCGAGCATGGCCGTTTCCACCGCGATTTCAACCTGCCGCGCGACGGCGCCGATCTGCGCTACGACAACTGG
>JAJTHX010000122.1 GCA_021300125.1 Betaproteobacteria bacterium
CTGCCGCAGCTGATTGCCGAACGCCGGGCCAGCGGCAAGCCGCAGGTGGACATCAGCTTCCCCGAGGTCGAGAAGTTCGATCACCTGCCGCCGGCACGGGTCGAGGGCGCCAGCGCCTTTGTCTCGATCATGGAAGGCTGCAGCAAATACTGCTCCTTCTGCGTGGTGCCCTACACCCGCGGCGAGGAAATCTCGCGGCCGATGGATGACGTGCTCGCCGAAGTCGCCGAGCTCGCCGCGCAGGGCGTGGGCGAAGTCACACTGCTCGGCCAGAACGTCAACGCCTGGCGCGAACCCGGCCCGGCTGCGGACGCCGCGGATTTCGCATTGCTTCTTGAATACGTGGCCGCGATCCCCGGTATCGAGCGCATCCGCTACACCACCTCGCATCCCAAGGAATTCACGCCGCGGCTGATCGAGGCTTACGCCCGAATTCCTCAGCTGGTGAGCCATGTCCACCTGCCGGTGCAGTCGGGCTCCGACCGCGTGCTGTCGGCAATGAAGCGCGGCTACACCGCGCTGGAATACAAGTCGATCATCCGCCGCCTGCGCGACGCACGTCCCGACATCTGCATTTCATCCGACTTCATTGTCGGTTTCCCGGGCGAGACCGCAGCCGATTTCGAAGCGACGATGCGGCTGATCGAAGATATCGGCTTCGACGCGAGCTTCAGCTTCGTCTACAGCCGCCGGCCCGGCACGCCGGCCGCCGACCTCGCAGACGACACGCCGCCGGCGGTGAAACTCGAGCGCCTGCAGCGCCTGCAGCAGACAAACGACAGCCAGGCGCAGATCATCAGCCGGCAGATGGTCGGCAGCCGGCAGCGGGTTCTGGTCGAGGGGCCGTCAAAACGCGATGCCGCCGAGCTGGCCGCGCGCACCGACAACAACCGGGTCGTCAATTTCGCGGGCCCGCGTGAACTGGCCGGAGGCTTCACCGAAGTGATCATCACCGGCGCGATGGCCCATACCCTGCGCGGCAAATGGGTGCGCGCCGAAAGGGCACTGGCCACTTGAAAGCCGAACAACTCAGCTTCACGCCTGCGGACAATCGCAGGCTGGCGAACCTTTGCGGCGCGCTCGACGAAAATCTGCGCCAGATCGAGACTGCGCTCGACGTCACGATCACCCGCCACGGCGAGCATTTCACGCTCTCTGGCAGGGTGGAACGCATTCGCGCGGCCAGCGGGGTGCTGCGGGAATTCTATGAAAAGGCTGCCGCCCCCCTGCCGCTCGAAGCGGTGCAGCTCGCGCTGATCGAGGCGGGGCACCGGGGACCGGCGCAGGCGGCGATCCCGGCGCCGGCCTTGATCACGCGCAAGCAGGATCTGCATGGCCGCACGCCGCGTCAGAACGAATACCTGCTCAACATCCAGAAACACGACATCACCTTCAGCATCGGCCCCGCGGGCACCGGCAAGACCTACCTCGCGGTGGCCTGCGCAGTGGATGCGCTCGAGCGGGAGGCGGTGCAGCGCATCATCCTGGTGCGGCCGGCGGTCGAGGCTGGCGAACGCCTCGGCTTCCTGCCTGGCGACATGGCGCAGAAGGTCGACCCCTACCTGCGCCCGCTCTACGACGCCCTCTACGACCTGATGGGCTACGACAAGGTGGCGAAGATGTTCGAGCGCCAGGCCATCGAGATCGCGCCGCTCGCCTTCATGCGCGGTCGCACGCTGAACAAGGCCTTCATCATTCTCGACGAGGCGCAGAACACCACACGCGAGCAGATGAAGATGTTCCTCACCCGCATCGGCTTCGGCAGCAAGGCGGTGATTACCGGTGACGTGACCCAGGTCGACCTGCCCAAGGGCCAGGTCAGCGGGCTGGTCGAGGCGCAGGCGGTGCTGAAAAAAGTGCGGGGCATCGCCTTCACCTACTTTGATTCGACCGATGTCGTGCGCCACCCGCTGGTGCAGCGCATCGTCAACGCCTACGACCGCCACAACAAGTCGGCGGCAGCGGAATGATCTCGCCTTACCGCAGCCCGCGGATCACGGTGCAGAACGCCTCCACCGCGCGCAACGTGCCAGCGGCCTCGCGCATCCGCCGCTGGGCACGCGCCGCGCTGCGCGGCGAAGCGCGGGTCGCGATCCGCATCGTCGGCGCCGCCGAGGGCCGGCTGCTCAACCGCAGCTACCGCCGCAGGGATTACGCCACCAATGTGCTGACCTTCGTATTCCGCGACCGCGCGCCATTCGAGGGGGATCTCGCGCTGTGCGCCCCGGTGATCACGCGCGAGGCACGCGCCCAGGGCAAGCCGGTGGCCGCGCACTACGCACACATGGTCGTACACGGACTGCTCCACCTGCAGGGCTACGACCACGAAAACGAGCGCGATGCCGCGGCGATGGAAAAACGCGAGCGCGCCCTGCTCGCCGCATTCGGCTATCCTGATCCCTACAAGGCCGCCGCTTCGCACGGCCGCTGACCCCGCCATGGACGAATCCGCCAAACAACCCTCACTGCTGGAACGGCTGTCCGCATTCCTGCTGCGTGAACCCGAGGACCGCGAGCAGCTGATCGAGCTGCTGCGCTCCGCGCATGACAACAATCTGCTCGACGCCGACGGCCTCGCCATGATTGAGGGCGTGCTGCAGGTGTCGGAAATGCAGGCGCGCGACATCATGGTGCCGCGCGCGCAGATGGATGTGATCGACGTCAACGAGCCGCCGGACCGGTTCATCCCGCTGGTGATCGAAACCGCGCACTCCCGCTTCCCGGTGATTGACGAGAACCGGGACGACGTGATCGGCATCCTGCTCGCCAAGGATCTGCTGCGCTACTACGCCGGCGAGGAGGAGTTCAATGTCCGCGACATGTTGCGTCCGGCGGTGTTCATTCCCGAGTCCAAGCCGCTCAACGTGCTGCTCAAGGAATTCCGCAAGAACCGCAATCACATTGCGATCGTGGTCGATGAATACGGCGGCGTTGCCGGCCTCATCACCATCGAGGACGTGCTCGAGCAGATTGTCGGCGACATCGAGGACGAGTACGACTTCGACGAGGCCGAAGACAATATCGTCCAGGAAAAGCGGGGTATCTACCGCGTCAAGGCGCTGACCGAGATTGCCGATTTCAACGCCGCCTTCGGCACCGCCTTCGACGACAACGAGTTCGACACGGTTGGCGGACTGGTGCTCAAGCGCCTGGGCCGCGTGCCCAAGCGCGGCGAGCAGCTCGTGATCGACAGCCTGACCTTCCGCGTGCTGCGTGCCGACAGCCGCCGCATCTACCTGCTGCAGGTGATGCGAAAGCTCGACAAGCCGGCCTAGCGCAACCCGCCGAACTGAACCTGGTCGGGTCTGATGCCGGCACGAACCTCACGCTGGACGCTGCGTGCCGCTGCAGCCGCGCTCGGCACGCTGAGCGTCGCCGCTTACGAACCGTTCGCGTTGCCGGCAGTGGCACTTGCGGCATTCGGCGGGCTGTTCCTGCTGTGGATGCGCGCGGACCATGCCCGCGAGGCCGCATGGCTGGGCTTTGCCTTCGGTCTAGGCTGGTTCCTCGGCGGCGTGTCCTGGGTCTACGTCAGCCTCCACACCTTTGGCGCCATGCCGGCGCCACTCGCCGCCGCGGTGACGCTGCTGTTCTGCGCCTACCTCGCGCTGCATCCGGCACTCGCCGGCTATCTGAGCCGTCGCAGCACCTTGTCGCCGGCGCTGAACTGGCTGCTGTTCGCACCAGCCGTCTTCACCCTGACCGAGTGGTTGCGCGGCTGGCTGTGGACCGGCTTCCCCTGGCTCAATCCGGGCTACTCGCAGGTGCCGGCCAGCCCGCTCGCGGGTTATGCGCCGGTCTTCGGCCTGCACGGCCTGACTCTCGCCCTGCTCGCCACTGCCGCGGCGCTGGCCTGGCTGCTGCACGCCAGGGCATGGCGTCAAGCCCGCGGGCTGTGGCCCGTGTGTGCCGCATTGCTGTTGCTGTGGGGCTGCGGTGCCGCCCTCAGAACCGTGGACTGGACCGAAGCCGCGGGGCCGCCGCTGCGGGTGAGCCTGATCCAGGGCAACGTCGCGCAGGACCTGAAGTGGCGCGAGGATCAGCTGCGCCACACCCTTGAGCGTTACCTGCGCCTGGTCAGGGCCAGCGATGCGCAGCTGATCGTGCTCCCGGAAACCGCGCTGCCGCTGTTCCTGGATCAAGTGTCGCGCGATTACCTCGATGCGCTGGCCGCGCATGCCCGCGCCCGCGGCGGCGACCTGCTGCTGGGCATTCCGGAACGCATCCCCGGCGGCGGCTATTACAACAGCGTGGTGTCCCTGGGCAGCGCGCCGCCGCAGTTCTACCGCAAGGACCACCTGGTGCCCTTCGGCGAATTCATCCCGCTGCGTCCGCTGCTCGGCTTCATCGTCAGCTTTCTCGCCATTCCGCTGCAGGATTTTGCCCGCGGCGGCGCCATGCAGCAGCCGCTGGCCGTCGCCGGCCAGCAGGTCGCAATGAACATCTGCTACGAGGACGCCTTCGGCGAGGAAATCATCCGCCAGCTGCCGCAGGCAACGCTGCTGGTCAACGTCAGCAATGTGGCCTGGTTCGGCCGTTCGCTGGCGCCGCGCCAGCACCTGCAGATCGCGCAGATGCGCGCGCTGGAAAGCGGGCGGCCGATGCTGCGCGCCACCAACACCGGCATCACTGCGGTGATCGCGCCCGACGGCCGCGTGGAGGCGATTGCACCGGAATTCAGCGAAGCCATCATCACCCGCGAGGTCGTCGGCCGCAGCGGTACGACGCCATTCGTGCGCTGGGGAAATCTCGCGGCGCTTCTGCTCTGCGTGCTCGCCATCGTCGCCGCGCTGGTGCTCGGCAAACGCCACCGCGGATGACCCGGCGCTGCTTTGGCCCGGCGGGATAATCCCTGTAAAATTCGGCACTTACCGCACGCCCCTGCGCAATATCCCCGCGCCATGCTCAGCTTCCAGCAAATCATCCTCAAACTGAACCAGTACTGGGACCGTCAGGGCTGCGCCCTGCTCCAGCCCTATGACATGGAAGTCGGCGCCGGCACCTTCCACACCGCAACCTTCCTGCGCGCGATCGGCCCGGAGCCATGGAAAGCCGCTTATGTGCAACCCTCACGCCGGCCCAAGGACGGGCGCTACGGCGAGAACCCCAACCGCCTGCAGCACTATTACCAGTATCAGGTCGTGCTGAAGCCCTCGCCGCCCGACATTCTCGAGCTCTACCTCGGTTCGCTGCGCGAGATCGGTATCGACCCGAAACAGCACGACATCCGCTTCGTCGAGGACGACTGGGAATCACCGACGCTGGGTGCCTGGGGACTCGGCTGGGAAGTGTGGCTGAACGGCATGGAAGTCACCCAGTTCACCTATTTCCAGGAAGTCGGCGGCATCGCCTGCAAGCCGATCATGGGCGAGATCACCTACGGTTTGGAGCGGCTCGCGATGTACCTGCAGCAGAAGGAAAGCGTGTTCGATCTTGAATGGGCACCGGGCATCCGCTACCACGACGTCTATTTCCAGAACGAGGTCGAGCAGTCCACCTTCAACTTCGAGCAGGCCAATGTCGAAGTGCTGCTGCAGCAGTTCGGCCAGTTCGAGGCGGAAGCCAAGCGCCTGTTCGAGGCCGGCCTCGCGCTGCCCGGATACGAGATGGTGATGAAGTGCTC
>JAJTHX010000274.1 GCA_021300125.1 Betaproteobacteria bacterium
GCGGTCTCCGTGGTCGCGTGGCTGATCGCGATGGCGGTGGGGGCCGTGATCGGCACCCTGCGCACCACCGATGGCCGCTGGCTGCCGCTGTTCGGCCACGCCTGGGTGGAGCTCTTCCGCAACATCCCGCTGCTGGTGCAGATGTTCCTGTGGTACTTCGTGATCCCGGAGTTCGTGCCGCCGCTCAAGCGCTGGATGGTCAACACCGAACCGGTCTATGCGCAGTTTCTGTCGGCGGTGCTGTGCCTGGGCCTGTTCACCTCGGCACGCATCGCCGAGCAGGTGCGCGCGGGCATCCAGTCGCTGCCGCGCGGCCAGCGCATGGCCGGCAACGCGCTCGGTCTCACCACATGGCAGACCTACCGCTTCGTGCTGCTGCCGATGGCCTTCCGCATCATCATCCCGCCATTGACCAGCGAGACGATGAACCTGATCAAGAACTCGTCCATTGCCCTCACCATCGGTCTGGCCGAACTGACCTTCCGCGCACGCGAACTCGGTGAATACACCTTCAGCTTTTTCGAGGCCTTCACCGCGGCGACGCTGGTGTACGTGATCATCTCGATGTCGGCGAACCGGGTCATGGCCCGGGTCGAGCACCGGGTGGCGGTGCCCGGCCTGATCGCCGCCGGCGGCGGAGGTCACTGATGAACTTCGACTTCTCCATCATCAGCAACGCCCTGCCCTACCTGTGGAAAGGCTTCCAGTACACGCTGGAGCTGACCGTGATCGCGGCGGGGGGCGGTCTGTTCTTCGGCACCCTGCTCGCGCTGGCGCGGCTGTCATCGATCAGGCCGCTGCAGCTCGTGGCCGGGGGCTACGTCAACCTGATGCGCTCGATCCCGCTGGTGCTGGTGATCTTCTGGTTCTTTTTCCTGGTGCCGCTGATCCTGCAGGCGGTGACCGGTGCCGATCGCCCTCCGCAGGTGGGCGCCGAGCGCACCGCGATCATCACCTTCATCATGTTCGAGGCGGCGTATTTCTGCGAGATCATGCGCGCCGGCATCCAGTCCATCCCGCGCGGCCAGATCCATTCGGCCTACGCGCTGGGACTGAACTACAGCCAGACCATGCGCCTGGTCATCCTGCCGCAGGCCTTCCGCAACATGCTGCCGGTGCTGCTGACCCAGACCATCATCCTGTTCCAGGACACCTCGCTGGTGTACGTGATCTCGGCCACCGACTTTGTCGGTGCCGCAGCCAAGATCGCGCAGCGCGATTCGAAGCTGGTCGAGATGTACCTGTTTGTCGCCGTCGTCTATTTCATCCTGTGCTTCACGCTGTCCTACGCGGTCAAGCTGCTGCAGCGCAGGATCGCAGTCATCCGCTGAGGAAAACACCGCCATGCCCATGATCGAATTCAGGAATGTCAGCAAGTGGTACGGCAGCTTCCAGGTGCTGAAGGACTGTACGACCAAGGTTGAAAAGGGCGAGGTCGTGGTGGTCTGCGGGCCCTCGGGCTCGGGCAAATCGACACTGATCAAGTGCGTCAACGCGCTGGAGCCCTTCCAGCAGGGCGAAATCGTCGTCAATGGCCAGCAGGTTGGCGACCGCACGGTGAACCTGCCGCAGCTGCGCTCGAAGATCGGCATGGTGTTCCAGCACTTCGAATTGTTTCCGCACATGACCGTGGTCGAGAATCTGAACCTGGCGCAGATCAAGGTGCTCGGCCGCGGACTTGACGAAGCCACCGAAAAATCGCGCATGCTGCTCAAACGCGTCGGCATGATCGACCATGCCCCGAAGTTTCCCGGCCAGCTTTCCGGCGGCCAGCAGCAGCGGGTGGCCATCGCGCGCGGCCTGGCGATGGATCCGGTGGCGATGCTGTTCGACGAGCCGACCTCGGCGCTGGACCCGGAGATGATCAACGAAGTGCTCGACGTCATGGTTGAATTGGCCCAGGAAGGCATGACCATGATGTGCGTGACCCATGAAATGGGCTTCGCACGCAAGGTTGCCCACCGCGTGATCTTCATGGACCGCGGCGAAATCGTCGAGGATGCCACCAAGGAGGAATTCTTCGGCACGCCGCGCTCCGAGCGCGCGCAGCAGTTCCTGTCGAAGATCCTGCACCACTGACCATGCGCCGCGGGTAGAATGCGCACTTTCATTGACTGACAGACGCGCGACCGACCATGGCCTCCGGCAAGACCAGCAAGACGAAAAAGCAACCCGCCGTCCAGTACGACTGCAGCAAATGCCCGGGCTACTGCTGCAGCTATCCGCTGATTGAAGTCGGCAAGCGCGACATCGCGCGCCTGGCCAAGCATTTTGGCGTCACCTACGCCCAGGCCGAGTCGCGCTATACCCGCTTCGACCGCTCCGAGAAAGTGCGCTCGCTCAAGCAGCAGCCTGACAAGCATTTCGGCCGCATCTGCATGCTGTTTGATACACGCAAGCGGCGCTGCACGGTGTATGAAGCACGTCCCGGGGTCTGCCGCGACTACCCCGATGGCAAGCGCTGCGGCTATTTCGACTTCCTGAGCTTCGAGCGCGAGCAGCAGGGCGATGACAAGTTCATCGCCACCACCAACAACAACTGAGCGGCGGCGGCCTCAGCAGCAGCGCGCGAGCAGCCCCCTCAGGAATGACTCGCAGCGGGCGAGCTGCTCGAGACTGACGAACTCGTCGGGCTTGTGCGCCTCCCGGATCGAGCCCGGCCCGCACACCACTGTCGGCACCCCGGCCACCTGGAACTGGGAAGCCTCGGTACCGAAGGACACCTTGGTAATCTCGGTGCTGCCGGAAAACTCCTGCGCCAGCGCGGTGATCTCGGCTTCCGCAGCCGTGTCGAGCGCCGGAATTTCCGAGAGCTTGTGCAGAGTGAATCCGCAGCGGGCGTCCACCGCCCGCATCTCCGGCTCCAGCGTTTCGCGCAGGTAGGCCTCGAACTCGGCGCGCAGCGCCTCGGGGTCGTCGCCCGGCAGGTTGCGGAACTCGAAATCGAACTGGCATTCGTGAGGCACGATGTTGAGTGCAGTGCCGCCGCGGATGACGCCCGTGTGCACCGTGGTGTAGGCGACATCGAAGCCGTGGTCGTAGGGACCGCGGTCGCGATGACGGCGCGCCAGCCCCTTGAGGAAGGCCACCGCCTCCGCCGCCGCCTCCACCGCATTGACGCCGTACGGCGCATAGGCCGAATGCGAGGCGAGTCCGCGCACCGTGCAGCGGTAACTCTGCTTGCCCTTGTGCGCGATCACCGGCCGCATCAGTGTCGGTTCGCCGACGATGCAGGATTTCGGCCGGATGCCCGCAGCCCGCAGGTCATCCAGCAGGCCGCGCACGCCGAGGCAGCCGACTTCCTCGTCGTATGTGAAGGCCAGATGCAGCGGCGTACGCAGGCCGCGCCTGACGTGACCCGGAACCACCGCCAGCACGCAGGCAAGAAAACCCTTCATGTCGGAGGTGCCGCGGCCATAGAGGCGGCCGTCGCGCTCGACCACGGTAAAGGGATCACTCGCCCAATCCTGGCCATCCACCGGCACCACGTCGGTATGGCCGCAGAGCACCAGGCCCGGCTCTCCGCGCGGGCCCAGCGTCGCAAAGAGGTTGGCCTTGCCGCGTGCCGCGTCGTAGGTGAGCCGGATGTCGGCATCAAACGGGCGCAGCCACTCGCGCACAAAACCGATCAGTTCGAGGTTGGAATCACGGCTGACAGTGGGAAAGGCGACCAGCCGGCGGAGCAGCTCCAGCGACTGCGCGGAGGGCACGGCATCGTGTTTCATCAGCAGGTCCGTTCCTAAAAAAGCAGCATAGGCAGGCCCGCCGGGGCTGTCAACGCGGCGGCAGCCCCGCGCCCGGCTGGGTTATGCTTGGCTTGGCTTGGCTTGGCTTGGCCCCATCTCACACTCACCCTCACCGGTACCTGCACCATGAAACCGAGACTCCCCATTGTCATCGCCGGACTGCTGCTGTCGGCGGCACTGCAGGCAGCGCCGGCAGGCGCCGCTGAACTGCGCATCGGCCTCTCCGGAGAGGTGACTTCGCTCGACCCGCATTTCCTCGCCGCGCAGCCCAACCTGACGGTGGCGCGCCATGTTTTCGAGTCGCTGACCGATGTCGATGCGCAGACGCGGCTGATCCCGGGACTGGCCGAGCGCTGGCGCGCGATCGACCCGCTGACCTGGGAATTCAGCCTGCGCCGCGGCGTACGCTTCCACGACGGTTCGCCGCTGACCGCGGAGGATGTCGCGTTCTCGCTGGCACGCCCGTTGTCGATCAAGGGCAGCCCCGGCGGCTTCGCCGCTTTCGTGCGTGCGGTCGCCACGACCACGGTGGTGGATGCGCACACCATCCGCGTGCGCACGCGTTACCCCTACGGCGCGCTGCCTGAAGACCTCAACTCGATCCTGATCGTGTCGAAAAAACACGCCGAGAATGCCGGCCCCGAGGATTTCGATTCCGGCCGCGCACTGGTCGGCACCGGTCCCTACCGCTTTGTGCGCTATCAGCGCGGCGATCGCCTGGAGCTCTCACGCAACGAACTGTGGTGGGGCAAGGCCGCGCCCTGGGAACGCGTCACGCTGCGGGTGATTCCGGCTGATCCCGCACGCACCGCTGCACTGCTCGCGGGCGAGCTTGACGTGATCGAGCACGTGCCTTCGGCCGATATCAATAATATCAATAAAAACAATAGGTTACGAGTTGTTCAGACCACCTCCTGGCGGACCATCCTGCTCCACCTCGACCAGTACCGCGCACAGCCCCCGGGCGTCACCGACGGTGCCGGCAAGCCGCTTGCAGCCAATCCATTCATGGACCTGCGCGTGCGCCGCGCCCTGTCCAAGGCGATCCACCGCGAGGCCATCGCGGCCAAGGTGATGGAAGGCCTCGCGCTGCCCGCAGCGAACGTGGTCTCGCCCGGCGTGTTCGGCCACAACCCCGCGCTGCAGGCCGAGGCCCATGATCCCGAGGGTGCGCGCAAGCTGCTCGCCGAGGCCGGCTACCCCAACGGTTTCCGCATCACGCTCGCCGGTCCCAACAACCGCTACATCAACGACGAGCAGGTGCTGCAGGCGCTGGCGCAGATGTTCGCCCGCATCGGCATCCAGGCCCGTGTCGAGGCGATGCCGATGTCGGCCTTCCTCGGCCGCGTGCGCAAGGAGGAAACGGCGGTATCACTGCTGGGCTGGGGTTCCTTCGCCGCCGACCTGGCCGTGCGCTCGCTGGTCGCCGCGCCCAATGCCGACAAGGGTTATGGCGCCTGGAACTGGGGGCGTTACGCCAACCCGAAGGTGGATGCACTGATGGAACAGTCGCTGGCCAGCGTCGACCGCACCAGGCGGGAAGCGCTGGCTCGCGAAGCCAACACGCTGGCGATGCAGGACCTTGCCTTCATCCCCGTGCACCACCAGGTGGTGAGCTGGGCGATGCGAGCCAATCTCGGCTATGCGGCGCGCACCGACGAGTTCACTTTCGCCCACCACTTCGCGCCACGCTAGCCGGATGTTGAACAGGCCGAACCGATGTCTTGCCTGCACAACCAGGGTGTTTGAGTGCTGATGAAATCAAAGACTTCTGTGCGTGTGAGCCGCATCGCCTCGTCACCGACGCGCTCGCGCATCAATTTTTCAGCAGCCCGCTAGACCGGCATGCTCGCCTACGTCCTGCGCCGGCTGCTGTGGAGCGCGGCCTCGCTTTGGCTGATGTCGCTGCTGGTGTTCGCCGGTGTGCATGCCGTCGGCGATCCGGTGGCGCTGCTGATCAGTCCGCAGGCCGACCAGGCCGAGATCGCACGCGCCACCGCACTGCTCGGCCTTGATCAGCCGCTGTGGCGGCAATACCTGCTGTTCTTCCGCGGCGCGCTCTCCGGCGACCTCGGGCTGTCCTTCGTCGCCAGCGTGCCGGCCATCGACCTCATCCTGGAGCGCCTGCCGGCCACACTCGAACTGGCGCTGGCGGCGATGCTGATCGCGGCCGGGCTCGGCATTCCGCTCGGGCTCTATGCCGGCTGGCGGCCGCGCAGTTTCGGCGCGCGCGCGGTGATGGTGCTGTCGACGCTGGGCTTCGCACTGCCCACCTTCTGGGTCGGCCTGGTGCTGATCCTGGTATTCGCGGTGCAGCTGGGCGTGCTGCCCTCCAGCGGGCGCGGCACCACCGTGGATGTCGCCGGCATCGGCTGGAGCCTGTTCACGGCGGACGGCCTGCGCCACCTGCTGCTGCCGGCGCTGACGCTGGCGCTGTTCAAGCTCGGGCTGCTGATCCGCCTCACCCGCGCCGGCGCGCGCGAGGCACTGGCCCAGGACTATATCCGTCTCGCCCGCGCCAAGGGGCTCGCCGAGGCGGCGGTGCTGCGCAACCACGTGCTGCCCAACATCCTGATCCCGGTGCTGACCGTCGCCGCGCTGGAATTCGGTTCGCTGATCGCCTTCGCCATCGTCACCGAGACCGTGTTCGCCTGGCCGGGCATGGGCAAGCTGCTGATTGACTCCATCGGCCTGCTCGACCGGCCGGTGATCGTGGCCTACCTGCTGGTGACCATCACGCTGTTCATCGTCATCAACCTCATCGCCGACCTGTTGCACGCCCTGCTCGATCCGCGGGTGCGGCTGCAGGCCGGACGCTGAGCACGGGGCGGTGAACACCCGATGAACACCCAATGAACATCACTACCCCGCTGGGCGCGCAATGGTCGGCATTCCGCCGCGACGGCATCGCGCATGCCGCGCTGTGGCTGCTCACCCTGATGGTGCTGGTCGCGATTGCGGCGCCGCTGCTCTCGCCGCAGGATCCCTACGACCTCGCACAGCTCGACATCCTAGATGCACGCCAGCCGCCGGGAACGCCGGCGGGCGCGGATTTCCGCTACTGGCTGGGCAGCGACGACCAGGGCCGTGACATGCTCTCGGCAATCCTGCACGGCCTGCGCATCAGCTTCGGCGTCGCGCTGCTCGCCACCGCCCTGGCGCTGGCTTTAGGGCTTGCCGCGGGCCTCGCCGCCGCGCGTGCCGGCGGCTGGATCGACCTCGCGCTGATGCGCCTGGTCGATCTTCAGCTGTCGTTCCCGGCCATCCTGGTGGCGCTGATCCTGCTCGCACTGTCCGGACCGGGGCTAGACCGCATCGTCATCGCGCTGGTAGTGGTGCAATGGGCCTACTACGCGCGTACCGTGCGTGCCGTGGCCGTAACCGAACTGCAGCGCGAATACATCGAGGCCGCAGTCTGCGCCGGCGTGCGGCC
>JAJTHX010000130.1 GCA_021300125.1 Betaproteobacteria bacterium
CGCCGGGGTTGACCGGACCATGGCGTAGCGGGCATTTTCCTTTCCCGCGACATTCCAGCACCAGGGTTTGCCTTTCGGCATGTGGATCAGGTCACCGGAGGAAACGCGCTTTTTCTCGCCATCGACTTCCGCATCCAGCGCACCCCGGATCACGTAGATGAAAATCTCGTGCGGCGAAGCCCCGCTCTCGCGACCGTAGCCGGCCGGCGACTCGATGAGGCCGAAAGCCAGCTTGGCGCCTTCTACCCACTGCTCCCAGTGCGCCGATGCCGGCGGTGCATCCAGTGAATCGATCATCGGATAGAAGCAGCGGCCGAGCCCCTCGATGATGGCCTGGGATTTCTGTGGCGCCTTCTCCTGCCCCGGCCACTTGCCCTCCTTGAGGGCCTTCGCCACCTGCGTCGCTGAGGGTGCCTCGTCCGGAAGCGATTCGTCAGCGGCCGAACCAATCAGGGTCCACGTGCGGTCCTTGATATACAGGTATTGCACCTCCCCGTCCTCGGTCGCGCGGAAGCTGTGGCGCGCGCAGGAGGGCACATGAACAAAGGTCCCGGGCGGCACAATCTGACGGTCCTGGCCGACCACGCAGTTGATCTTGCCGGTGATCGGGAAGGTCATCAGCTCGTTGGGGTGGTAGTGCATTTCCGAGCCGGTTCCGGCGCGCTTGATGTTGATGCGGAAATACATGTACTGGCCTTCGATCACCGGCCCCTCGCCGCTCGACAGGTGGGGGTTGAGGTGGTGGCGCTTCATCTCGTGGAGTCGGAAAAACGGCACGGCAATCTCCAGTATTCAAAAACCCTTCACCGCCATCACTGCTTGGCCGCAACCTCGGCCAGCACCTTGGCGTACAGCTTCTCTTCGCTGTCGATAAACGCAGCAAGCTCGGCGCCGACGATCCACTCCTCGACCAGTCCGTTCTGCCTGACGTAGTTTTTCCACTCCGGCGTCTGCCGGGCGCGTTCCATCGCGGCGACGTAAAAATTCACGGCCTCCTGCGAAATACCCGGCGGCGCCACCAGCCCGCGGAATTGCTTGAGCACGCGGAACTTGTAGCCCAGGGATGCGAAGGTCGGCAGACCGGGGTATTGCTCGGCGGGATGCAGGCTGGCGAGGGGGCGTATGCGGCCGGTCTTGACATGCTGGTCCGCCTCGGAGGGCTGCTCCAGCACGAAATGGACATGCCCGCCCAGCAGCGCAACCACGGCCTCGGCACTGGAACGAAAAGGCGTGTAGGAAAACTCCACGCCCCTTTCACGGGCGAGGTCGCGGCCGGCAATCGATGGCGGCGCGCCGAAACCGCCGCCGCCCTGAAGTATCGCCCGCGGCTTCTGGCGGGCGCTGGCAATCATGTCGTTCATGTTCTTCCACGGCAGCCCGGCGTGCACATACAGCACCATCGGCTCGACCACTGCTATGGCGATCGGTGTGAAGCTCTTGACCGTGACGTCTGACTTGGCGTTGAGCGGCGCAACGATCAATTGCGGCGAGAATCCGAACAGGACATTGGGATTGCCGCGGCTTTGCACCGCGACATGGCGCCGCGCGCGGTCGCCACCCGCACCGCTCATGTTCTCGACGGTGATCCTGGACTGCACAATCCGGTTTTTTTCCCAGGCCGCCGCCACCTGCCGCAGGAACATGTCGACACCGGAGCCAGGCCCGGCATGGGTGACCATGGTTAGCCGGTCGCCGGGCGCCCATTCAGCGGCACGCGCCGGAAGCGCATGCAGCAGGGTCAGGGTAAGGGCCAATGCAAGGACCGGGCCAAGCAAATGCCTGAGCGGGCTCATGTTTCCTCCTCGAAAACGGTGTGTACGGACCCATGCTTGGCGACCGCTGTTGTTTTCGAACTGTATTCATCGACCATGCATAGAACAAATGCTTTTTGTTTATTGAAATCATCGATAACATCTATGCCAACCAAGACGCCCGCGGAGGGTTTGCATCGTGGAACTCCGACATCTGCACTACTTCCTGAAAATCGCCGAAACCGGGAGCTTCACTCAGGCAGCAGCGGCATTGCGGGTGACCCAGCCCACGCTGTCCCACCAGATCAGGCAACTGGAACAGGAAATCGGGTCGCCCCTGTTCGACCGCATGGGCCGCAGCATCCGCATCACCCAGACCGGCCGCGTCCTGCGTGACCATGCCGAGCGTGCGCTGCGCGAACTGGAATCAGGGCTGGCCTCGGTGACCGCCCTGGACGAAATGGCGCATGGCAGCCTGCGTATCGGGGTATTCCGCTCATTCGGCAATTCACCGCTGCCCGGCGTGCTTGCAGACTTCCACAATGCCTATCCCGGCATTCACGCCTCGGTGCTGGAAATGTCGCTGTCTGACATGGAAGAGGGACTGATCAGCGGCAGCATCGACCTTGCCATCACCACCTACCTGCCGGCCACTTCATCGAAGCTCACCTCCGAAACACTGTTCAAGGAACCCTTGGTGCTCGCTGTGGGAGCCCGGCACGAGTGGTATGGGCGCACGAGTATTCCACTCGAGAAGCTCGAGTCCGTGAAACTCGTGCTCCGGCCAGCGGGAGCACCTTCACGCAGGCTGATCGAGCAGTGCTTTGCCGCGCGCAAGCTCAAGCCCACGGTGGTCATGGAAATGAACAGCAGCGAGGCCGCGCTCGCCACCGTCAGGAGCAGCGGGCTGGCCACCATCTGCGCAAAACGCGCCCTCGCGGATGCCACAGGACTCTCCGCAATACGGATTGAGGCGCCGGAATTGCGGCGCCATGGCGCGATCCTCTGGCACCGGCATCGCCATCGCCCCAGAGCCGCGGCAATCTTCGCGGACATGGCCAAGCAGGCTTACGCCATCAACCGGGCAGAGCATGCCGGTTGTGTGCGCGGCAAACCGCGCTGATGGATAATGGCTATCCCGTATGTGACCTGCCACTGATCAGCGCCATGTCCGAGTGCCAACCCGCCATACTCCAGGCCGTGCCGCCCCTGGCACGCTTTGCCAGCTATACCCTGCACCCCGGTTCCAAACCGGCGGCCAGCCTGCGCGCGCTGGCCAGACTCGCGGACGGCGACCGCACCGTCGCGGGGCTCGGCCTCTCGCTGGTGTCAGCGCTGGGATATCACATCGAAGGGCTGCGCCCATTCCCCGAATTCAGCGGCTTCGGCATCGACATGCCTTCCACGCCGGCAGCGCTGTGGCTGTGGCTGCGCGGCAAGGACGCCGGCGAGCTGTTCCACCGCCAGCGCGAAATCAATGCGGCGATCGGCGAAGCCTTCCGTGCAAACCAGGTGATTGATGCATTCAAACACGGCAGCGGCCGCGACATCACTGGCTACGAGGACGGTACCGAGAATCCCAAGGGAAAAAAAGCCGTGCAAGCGGCAGTCTGCACCGATAGAGGCCTCGCCGGCTCCAGCTTTGTTGCCGTGCAGCAGTGGGAACACGACCTTGAACGCTTCAACGCGATGTCACCTGCCGGACGCGACCACTGCATCGGCCGCCGTCTGTCGGACAACGCAGAACTCGACGATGCGCCAGATTCGGCGCACGTCAAACGCACCGCACAGGAAAGTTTTGATCCGGAGGCCTTCGTGGTGCGACGCTCGATGCCGTGGACCGAGGGCC
>JAJTHX010000206.1 GCA_021300125.1 Betaproteobacteria bacterium
GACCTGCACCTGGTTCAGTTCGCACAATGCCGCGAGTTTGCGGCCGGTGGTGAAGCCGCCCATCATCGTGCAGTCGAACTGCAGGATCTGGATCGCGCCGTCTTCGATGAGGTCGCGGCAGCCGAAGGCAGTGAGTTCGCTTTCGCCGGCGGACAGTGGGATGTTGGTCTGTTTCGCGAGCTTGATCAGTTCGCGGTGGTCATCAGCCCAGCGCACGGGCTCTTCCAGCCAGCGCGGATTGAGCGGCAGCATCTCGCGTGCGGCGGTGATTGCAGTGGGCAGGTCCCAGGCGCGGTTGACATCAATCATCAGGTCCTTGTCAGGGCCGATCAACTCGCGGATCAGTTCGAGGCGTTTCATGTCCTCCTTCAGCGGCGCACCACCGACCTTGGCCTTGAAGCCCTGGTGCCCCTGGGCCTTCAGCATCTGCATCTCGTCCTTGATCTCGGCGAGGTCCTTGCCGTCGCGGTAGTAGGCGCAGGTGACATAGCAGGGGATGACATTGCGGAAGCCGCCAAACAGGCGATACAGCGGCAGCCTGGCCGCCTTGCCGATGATGTCCCAGCAGGCGATGTCCACAGCGGCGGCGATGCGCACGATGGCTTCACGCGTCCAGCCTTTTTCGGAGGTGATTTTCTGCGCGGTCAGCCAGAACAGCTTGTCGTGCAGTTTTTCCGGCGCCAGCGGATCCTCGCCGATGATCTGGTCGGCGATGCCGCTCCTGAAGGCCTTGATTGCGGCCTCGATCGGGGTGTAGCTGGTGGCGATGCCGATGCCCTCGATGCCTTCATCGGTAAAGAGGCGAACCAGGATTTCGTTGGCCTTGGGCACAATGAAGTTGCTGACCCAGAACGGGCGCTTGTCCTCGTCCGGGGCACGCAGGATATGTACTTCGATTTTGGTGATTTTCATTTGTTTTCAGGGTGGACGGCCAGGGCAAACGGAGTATGCGCAGCCGCAGTTTAACGCCTGCCGTTGGCCATCTGTCGCGCTTCCGGCATTTGCCGCAGTCGCCAGGTGGCGACGGGGCTCATCAGCGCGATCACGCCCAGTGAACACCAGGCGAGGCCCCAGGTCACCAGCGGCGAGGCTTCGGCCGCGCCGGCTGCATCAAGCACCAGGCCGAACACCCAGGGTGCAATGGCGCCAGCGCCGAAGCCGAGCACCGAGCGCACCGAGTAGGCGGCGCCGATGTGGCGCGGCGGCACCAGTTCGGTGACGGCGGTGGAGTAGACCGAGGAGTCACCCACTGCGGCGAAGCTGTAGAAGGCGCAGATCGCCACCAGCAGCCACAGTGGCAGGTCGATCAGCCAGCCCAGCGCCAGCGAGCACGCCGCGCTGATGGTGGCCAGTACCATCATGGTCCAGGTGCGGCCCATGCGGTCGGAGAGCCAGCCGCCGAACACGCTGCCGCCCATGCTGCCGACATAGGCGACCGCGGCGAGCCCGGCGCCGAGGCTCGCTGCCGCGGTGGCGCTGCTGCCGGTGGAGTAGGCGGCGGCCGCCGACAGAAAGGCCGGCATCCAGGCCTTCATGCCGAGCATTTCCCAGGAATGGAAGGTGTAAGCCCAGGTCACCAGCATCGCGGGCCGGTTGCCGAGGATGACGCCGACCGGTTTTTCGGCTGCTTCACCAGTGGTGCGAGGATGCACGACATTGGGCGTGTCGCGCAGCGCCACCAGGGCGAGCAGGGTGCCGAGCAGCGGGCCAGCCGCGTTGACGATGAAGGCGCCGCGCCAGCCGATCAGCGGCGTGAGCGCGCCGGTGAGCACCAGCGCCAGCGCGTAGCCGGCGGAGGCCGCGGCGAGGTAGAAGCCCATCGCGCGGCCGCGCCGCGCCGGCTGGAAGCGCTCCGCGATCAGGGCCAGTCCGGGGGTATACGAGCCGCCGGAGAACAAGCCGGTGAGGCCGTAGAGGATCGCGCCGGTGAGGAAGCTCTCCGCGAACAGCGCGAACACCATCGCGCTGGTGCTGGCGGCAACGCTGGAGACGATGAATACCCGTTTGGCACCGTAACGGTCGGCGAGGAAGCCGACTGCGACCAGCGAGAACAGGTAGCCGAAATGCCAGGCCGACTGGATCAGCCCGGCCTCGCCCGCGCTCATGCCCCATTCCGGTTTCAGCAGCGGGATCGCCGCGGCATAGGCGGTGAAGATCAGCGTGAAGCTGGTGCGGCTCGCGCACAGCCACAGCAACCAGCCAAAGTCCCTGCTGCCGGTTGCCGCGTTCAAATCGGGACGGCCGTATTGGCTCTTGTCAGTGATCTGGTGTTGTCGGCGGTCTCAGATCGAATCCCAGGCGAATACGTCTGCAGTGCGCTCAGTGGGGGAGTAGAAGCCGCTCTTCAGCGCCGGATACATGTGCTCCGAGCAGCGCATCGGCGTCCAGCCGTCGGCGCGGTGGATGCTGCGCAGCGGCCGCGACTGGCTCATCAGGAAAATCTCGTTCTTGCGCGTGGCGAAGATCTGGGCGTTGACGCCCTTCGCGGCATCGCTGAGCAGGTACACCGCGAGCGGCGCGTTGTGTTCGGGGGTGACCTGCTTGCGCTGCTCGATGCGCGCGGCGGTCGCGGGATCCTTCGCCGGGATGGACGCGGTCATTCGTGTCCAGGCCACTGGTGCGATGCAGTTCGAGCGCACGTTGAAACGCGACATGTCCACGGCGATGGCTTTCGACAGCGCGACCATGCCGAGCTTGGCTGCACCGTAGTTGACCTGGCCCATGCCGCCGATCAGGCCCGAGGTCGAGGTCATGTGCACGAAGGCGCCGGATTCCTGCTTGCGGAAATGGTCTGCGGCGTGGCGAGACATGTTGAAGGCGCCCTTCAGCATCACGTTGACCACGGCATCCCAGTCCTGCTCGCTCATCTTGTGGAAGATCACGTCGCGCAGGATGCCGGCGTTGTTGACGACGCCGTCGATGCGGCCGAAGTGGTCCATCGCACACTGGATGATTTTTGCGGCGCTGCTGAATTCGGCCACGCTGTCGTAACTCGGTGCGGCATCGCCGCCGGCCTTCCTGATCTCGTTGACGACTTCCTGCGCCGGGGTCTGGTCGCCGCCGGCGCCGTCGAGGGACACGCCGATGTCGTTGACGATGACCTTCGCACCTTCGGCGGCGGCCATTTTCGCGATCGCCGCACCGATACCGCGGCCCGCACCGGTCACCACCACCACCTTGCCTTTCATCATGTTGTCAGCCATGGCGCCCTTCAGTAATTAAGTAATTGATTTTAAACGATTATTTATGCGATTTCAGCGCGACCGTTGTTGAGCACGGTGACGCCGCGCGCCGGCACGGTGGCGCGGAAGGTGATGACCTTGCCGTCCACCCAGATCTCGGTGCGGATGGTTTCGCCCGGATACACCGGCGAGGAGAAGCGGCCGGACGTGCTTTTCAGTCGCAGCGGATCGTAGCCACAGACCGTTTTCAGCAGCGCATGTCCGACCACACTGAAGGTGGCGCGGCCGTGCAGGATCGGGGCCTTGAAGCCGGCCTTCGCGGCGTAGGCCGGATCGGCGTGCAGCGGGTTGTAGTCGCCGGAGAGACGGTAGATCAGTGCGGCCTGCGGCAGCGTCGGCAGGTCGCAGATGAACTGCGCCGGCGTTTCCGGAATCGGGTGCGGCGGCGTGACCGGACCCGAGGGACCGCCGAAGCCGCCGTCAGCACGGCAGAACGTGGTCGAGGTCAGGGTGCAGATCAGGTCGTTCGTGGCCTTGTCGCGGACGTCGCAGGCGGTGAGCAGCAACGCGCCCTTGTCCTTGCCCTTGTCGAGCACCGCAACAACCCGGGTCTTGCCGCTGATCGCGCCTTCGACCGGCAGCGGCTTGTGGATGACGAAACCCTGCTCGCCGTGGACGACATGGCTGCGCGTGACACCGGTGTCCGCTGCGGCATGCCAGGGGCCGGGATAGCCAAGGATGATGGCCATCGTCGGCAGCGCCTTCAGGTTTTCCTCGTAGACGAACTGCAGTTGCTGGAGGTCGGTCGGGTCGGCGCCGAGGCCGACACCGAGGGCATAGAGGATGGTGTCGCGCCGGGTCAGCGTCTGTTCAACTTGTGGAATGTCGTAGTTCAGCAGTTTCTGGTAATCGATGGCCATGGCATGTACCGGATGGGAGGGCAATGGCGCCGTGGAAACAGCTGTTCCCATGGAATGCAGCGCTTGCTGGTTTTTCGCCAACTATACTAGCATGGTCCTCATGCGCAGAAAGACTGCGACCGCATCGTGGCGGTGCGAACAGTGCGTAGGAACAGTACGTATAAACAAACGCTGGCCTGCGCCATGCCGGTGCCGCATCGAGGAGGAGTCATGCCGAAAAAACTGAGCGCGCAGCAGCAACGCGATTACCGGGCGGACGGTTTTGTCTATCCCGTGGATGCGCTGTTTGAAGCCGATGTCGCGCGTTACCTGGAGGGGCTGCGCGTGGCCGAGAAGCACCTCGGTGGATCGCTGATGGCGATCGACAAGAAGTACCGCGGCAACCTGCATGTGCTGTGCCGCT
The DNA here is from genome assembly GCA_021300125.1 of Betaproteobacteria bacterium. Taxonomy (GTDB): domain Bacteria; phylum Pseudomonadota; class Gammaproteobacteria; order Burkholderiales; family SG8-41. The sequence goes on from JAJTHX010000206.1 coordinate 4,506, forward strand.
GGATGGACGAACTGGCGCGCACGCCGGCCATCGTCGATGCCGTGGAGGACCTGCTCGGTCCGGACATCCTGCTCTACACCAGCCGCTTTTTTATCAAGGAGCCGCACAGCGAAGGCATCGCGGCCTGGCACCA
>JAJTHX010000117.1 GCA_021300125.1 Betaproteobacteria bacterium
CGTGGATGTCACCCTAAATCTCGGCAGCGGCGCCAATGCCGATGCCTGTAACGCCTTCTCGCCGGCAGCCTCCGCGGGCACCCTGGCCCACCTGCGGGGTCTCTGGTGCAGTCCGCCCGGCACTTACAGCAAGGATCCTGCGGTGCGGGTGCGTTTCGGTTCCACCCGCAGCAGCGATCAAGTCATCCACCGGCGTGAGCAGTGAACTCTGTGGAATCCCGGTTTTTAGCCCCGCACAGCACCCGCCGTGATACAGGTCACAGTGTCGGGATCAGTCGCGTATCAAATGCCTGAAAATGCAGGATAAATGCTAGACTTGTCAAATTGGAGATTCTTCAATTCTTCTTCAATTGTTAAGGCTGAGCTTCACCTTGACCTTGAGCTCGGACATTACCGGCCACGATGAATTTTTTTCGCAAAAGCCCTCGCCCCGGCTGGTTGTGCCTGACCATGCATGATGACCGTGTGGATCTTTCGCACGTGCTGGCGGAGGGACGCCCCAGGCCTGAAGTGCTGCTATGCGAGTCCTTCCGCAAGGATGGCGATGACGTGGCGACGCTTGTCCGCCTTCGCCGCGAACTCGATCTCGATCGTTATCGCTGTTTGACGGTGCTCAAGCACCGTGATTACCAGATGTTCAGCATTGACCGTCCCGAAGTGCCGGATTCCGAGGTGCGTGCCGCCGCGCGCTGGTCGCTGAAGGATTTGATCGATTATCCAATCGAAACCGTGACGGTGGACGCTGTCGGCGTGCCGGCGGGCGACGGCGAGCGCAAGCCGCAGATGCTCGCCATTGCCGTACGCAATGAAACCATCTCAGCCATGGTCAAACCCTTCAACGAAGCGGACATTGGGCTCATCGCGATTGACGTGCCTGAGTTCGCCCAGCGCAACCTCGCCCACCTGCTTGAAGCCGAAGGCCGCGGCCTGGCCCTGTTTGGTGTTGACGCCGACTCCGCGACGCTCACTTTTACCGCCGATGGCGAGCTTTACCAGTCCCGCCGGATTGAGGTCAGTCTCGGGGATTTTGAAAATGAAGCCGCTGCTGAATCTCTCTACGACCGCGTCGCGCTCGAACTGCAGCGTTCGTTTGACCACTTCGACCGCAAGTTCCGCAACGTCTCGCTGTCCCGGGTGGTGGTGTGCAACGTGCCTTTCGGCGACCAGTTTGTCGGATACCTCGCAGCCAATTTGACTCTCCCGGTCGAGTTGCTTGACCTCGGACAGGTAATGGATTTCCCCAGCGTGCCGGAATTGCGCGACCCTCTGCGCCAGACCCAGTGCCTGCAGATCATTGGTGCCTCGATGCGTGCCGGGTCTGCGGCATGAGAGAGGCCGCAGCCATGCAATACGTCAACCTGCTGGCGCCAGCCTTTCGCAGGCCGCGCGTGCAGTTGAGCCTTGCGCGCGGCCTTGCGCTGGCGCTGCTGGCTGCGCTGGTGATGGCGCTGCTGGTCGCGCACGACCGGACGCTGGTCAACGGCCTGCGTGAGGAACTTGCTTCCGCCCAGTCCCTGCTGAAGGCGCAAAATCTGTATGCTGACCGCCTCAAGGGCGAGGGCGCGCAGCAGGGGATCAGCGCAATTGATGCCGAGAACCAGCGCCTTGAACAGTCCCTAAAGACCGCCCGTCACAGCATGAACCTCCTTGAAGGTGGCGCACTGGGCAATCGCGAGGGTTTCGCGCGCCACATGCAAGCCTTCGCCCGCCAGACCATCGATGGATTGTGGCTCACCGGTTTCAGTATTGCGGCCAGCGGTGACGTCGTGATCAGGGGGCGGGTGCTGCGACAGGAACTGGTGCCGGCCTACATCCAGCGCCTGAATGCCGAGCCGGCGCTGAAGGGGCGCGAGTTTTCAGGTTTTGAGCTGCGCCGTCCGGCAGCTGCAACTCCCGAGCCAGCGGCAGCCGCAGAGGCGGCGCCGGTGAAACCCGAAGCGCCGCGTTTTCTCGAGTTTTCCCTCAGCACCCGCGAGCCCTCCGCAGCAGCGTCCGAGACACCGATGGAGCGCCGCTGATGGAGCGTTACGCCATGCTCTGGAAGCAGTACAGCGACCGCTTCGCGGCGCGGTCGCGGCGCGAACGTACGATCATGGCCGTCGGTCTGGTTGCGGTGGTGGTGCTGGTGTTTGAAGCGCTGGCGCTGCAGCCGCTGGCTCAGCAGCAGCGCCGCCTATCCGGGCAGATTGCCGAGACGCGCGCGGCAATCAAGGCGGGTGAGCAGGCAATGGCCACGGGCCGAGACAACGATTCCGAAGAGGTCAAGCGCCGTTACCGCGACGAATTGCGGCGACAGATCGCCGAACTTGACGGCAAGCTGAAGGGCCTGCAAAAACAGCTGGTGCCTCCTGATCAGGTGGTAAGTCTGCTCGAAGGCGTACTCGCCCGTGACGGCAATCTGGGCCTGGTCAGCCTGCGCAAGCTGCCGGTCCAGCGTTTCGAAACCGCTGGCGGAACCAAGAGTGAGGCCAAGGAAGGCGAGTCCGATCGTGGTATTTTCCAGCACAGTTTCGAGATTGAGGTCGAGGGGGGGTATGGCGAGTTGCAGGCCTATCTGGCGCGCCTCGAAAAGCTGCCATGGCAGCTGTTCTGGGGCAGCGTGGTATTGGACGCTGGCCGTCATCCGCGCCTGAAACTCACGCTCACCATCCATACTCTGAGCATGAACAAGGTCTGGCTCGTCGTATGATGCGACTATTGCAAGGACTGCTGTGCCTGTTGCCCGGGCTGGCCATGGCGCAGGGACTTTCCGATCCGACCCGTCCGCCGGCAATCCTTACCGAGTCTTCCCAGGCTGCGGCCAGCGGTGGCGGCCCGGTCCTGCAGTCGGTGATGCTGTCGCCCACGCGCAAGGTGGCGGTGATCAGCGGCGAAATGGTGGTGCTGGGCGGACGCTATGGCGGTGCCAGGCTGGTGCGGCTGACGGAGACTGAGGCAGTGCTGCACAACGGCATTGAGAAAACGGTGCTGCGCTTGCATCCCCAGGTGGAAAAAAAGCCAGCCGGCGGTAAGGCGGCGAACATGGCGAAGAAATGAAGCGATGAAGCCAACAAGTATTTACGGACAGGGGTTGCTCCTCGGGGTACTGGGGCTGATGCTCGCCGGCTGCGCCGAGCCGCCGCAGCAGGGGCGCAGCGCGGCACTGGAAGCGATCCAGCGCGAACTGGACCAGGCCGCGCAGAACCGGCGCACCCAGCAGCCTGCTGCAGACGCGGTTAGCCGCGCACTGCTGCCGCCGCTGGTTGTGGAAATGCCATCGGCGGCCACACAGAAACCCGAGCCGCGCTTCGACCTTTCCGTCAACAATGCGCCGGCGAGCCAGGTCTTCCTGGCCATCGTCTCCGGCACCCGATACAGCATGGTGCTGCATCCCGATGTGCGCGGTGAACTGTCGGTGAACCTGAAGGATGTCACGGTGCCCGAGGCACTGGACACGCTGCGCGACCTCTATGGTTTCGATTACACCATCCAGGGCAACCGCATCACGGTGCTGCCGGCGGCACTGCAGACGCAGATTTTCCAGGTCAATTACCTGCACGCGCAGCGCCGTGGCCAGACCGACACCCGCGTCAGCTCCGGTTCGATCACTGATGCGCCGGCCAGCCCCGGTGCCGCAGCCCCCGGTGCGGTTCCGGTGCCGGTCACCGGGCCTGCCGGCGCCGGCGGCACCCGCGCCGCGGAGAGCACCCGGGTTACCACCCGTTCGGACAGTGATTTCTGGAACGATATCCAGCGTTCGCTCAATGCCATCCTAGGCGGCGGGCAGGGCCGCAGCGTGGTGGTTAACTCGCAATCAGGTGTGGTGGTCGTACGCGCGATGCCTCAGGAGTTGCGCAGCGTCGGGCAGTTCCTGAAAGCGATGCAGGTGATCGTCGAACGCCAGGTCGTACTCGAGGCCAAGATCATCGAGGTTTCGCTGCGTGACAGTTTCCAGGCCGGCATCAACTGGGCGGGCTTTCGCGACGGCTCGACCAGTTTCGGCGCTGGAGTGATCCGTCCCGGCACCACGCTCGGCCGCAGCGGGGCGATCAGCACGCCCACCGGCCGTGCTGCCGACGGTTCGATCCTGAGTGGATCCAATTTCGCCGGCGGTGCGGCAGGCGGGGTGGCCAGCGCGCTCTCGCTGGGGGCAAGTGCAGCCGGCGGACTCTTCGGTCTTGCCCTTCAGACCAGCGATTTCGCGGCACTGCTCACCTTTCTCGAAACCCAGGGCGGAGTCAATGTGCTGTCCAGCCCGCGTGTGGCGACAATCAACAATCAGAAGGCGGTGCTCAAGGTCGGTACCGATGACTTTTTCGTCACCAATGTCAGTACCACATCAAGTACCACCGGTACCAGCACAACGGTGACACCGACCATCACGGTGGCTCCGTTCTTCTCCGGGATTGCGCTCGACGTGACGCCGCAGATCGATGGCGGGAGCAATATCATCCTGCACATCAACCCCTCGGTGAGCACCGTGGTCGAACGGCGCAAGGTGATTGATCTCGGCACCTTGGGCTCGTTCACCCTGCCGCTCGCATCCAGCGACGTCAATGTCACTGACACCATAGTGCGGGTGCAGGACGGCAATATCGTCGCCATTGGCGGCCTGATGCGCCAGCAGTCCGTAAACGACCGCAGTCAAGTGCCCGGGCTCGGCGACGCGCCCGGCATCGGCAGCCTATTCCGCCAGCGCGACCGCAGCAACGTCAAGAGCGAACTGGTGATCCTGCTGAAGCCGACGATCATCCACAGCGATCGCAGCTGGCAGGAGGACCTTCAGCAGACCAGTGACCGCATCCGTTCGATGACCTCGCCCGTGTCGCAGCCGCGCTGAAGCGCCGGGATTCAGGGCGAAGCGATGTACGAGGCACATTTCGGGTTGCGCGAACTTCCCTTCTGCATAACCCCCGATACCAGTTTCGCCTACGCGTGCAACGCACACCAGGAGGCGCTGAACACCCTCTTGGTTGCCGCGCGCAACGGCGAGGGTTTCATGAAGATCACCGGAGAAGTCGGTACGGGCAAGACGCTGCTGTGCCGACGCTTCATGGCCATGCTCGGCGACTGTTTTGTGTCGGCCTATGTACCCAACCCCTACCTGGAGCCGCGCTCATTGATGTTCGCGCTGGCCGAAGAGCTGGCGATCCAGCTGCCTCGAGACGCTGATCAGCATCATCTGCTGAAGGAATTGCAGCGGGCGTTGCTCGACTTCGCGCGCGGGGACAGGACCGTGGTGGTCTGCCTGGACGAGGCGCAGGCGATGCCGCTGGAGACCTTGGAATCTTTACGGCTGCTATCAAATCTTGAAACCGAAAAACGCAAGCTGGTGCAGGTGGTGCTTTTCGGCCAGCCCGAACTGGATGCGCGCCTTGCCCAGTCCTCAGTACGACAGTTGCGACAGCGCATCACTTTCCAATACCGGCTGTCGGCGCTGAACGCAGCGGAGATTGAATACTATCTTGCGCATCGCTTGCGGGTCGCCGGTTACCGCGGCAGCCGGGTATTTCTGCCGGCGTCGGTGCGTATCCTACATCGTGCATGCCGCGGCGTGCCACGGCTAGCCAACATCATTGCCCACAAGTCGATGCTGCTGGCATTTGGTGAGGGGTTGCAGCAGGTATTTCCGCGCCATGTGCGTGCCGCCGCCGCCGACACGCCATCAGCCTCTCGTCCGCGCTGGAGCTATGCGGTGGTGGCCTTGGCTTTTGCAGTTCTGGTGACCGTCATGCTTTACCTGCTGCGGTCATGAGCGTCATCAACCAGATGCTGATCGACCTTGAGCGTCGCCGCGCTTCGGGTGAGGAACGCAACCGTATTCCCGATCATGTACGGGCGATGCCTGGTCCCCGGTCGTCTGGTCTCGATTGGCTTTCGCCGTCATGGATTGGAGCAGTGCTGGCCGTGCTGCTGCTTGCTGCCGCAACTGCGGCCTGGTGGTGGCGCGACATGCTGCCTTGGCTGCCGGCAGGACTGAGCCAGAACTTGGTCAAACTGCCGCCGGCCGACGAGTCTGGATCTCCCATCCCCGGCATGAGTTTCGACCTTGCCCAGGCGCCGGCTGCGAAAAGCGATGATCCTCCGCCCGTCAGCACACATTCGGTGATCGTGAAAGCGCCGGACCGGGCAGAGCCCCGAAGTGACAAGCCATCCCCGCCGGTTGTACCAAAGCCTGCTCCGGCCGCGCCCCCGCTTGCGCCAGCGTCGTCCTCTGCTCCCGCGATTGCCGCTGCCGTGCCCGAGACTGCGACTGGTATTACCAGGCCCGCACCTGCGGTTCCGCCCCAGATTGACCGCCGCGAGCGCGAGCAGACACCGCGCCAGCGTGCCGAGTTCGAATTCGCGCGTGGTGCCTCCGCCCTGCACCAGGGACGCGCCAGCGAGGCGCGCGCCGCCTTCGAAGCCGCCCTGCAGATTGATCCCGCGCTGCATGGCGCACGCCAGGCCCTGGTCGGCGTGCTGGTGGATGTGCGGCAGCCGGCGGAGGCGATGCGCGTGCTGCAGGAGGGACTGCAAATCGCACCCTCCCAGTCCGGTTTCGCGATGATGCTGGCGCGCCTGCAGGTCGAGCGCGGCGATATCGAGGGCGGCGTGCAGACTCTGGGGCGCAGCCTCGAATACGCCGGCGGCAACGCCGATTACCTCGCTTTTTTTGCCGGACTGCTGCAGCGCCAGCAGCGCCATGCCGACGCGATCGATCTGTTCGACCGCGCGCTGCGCCTGCGGCCCGGCAACGGCATCTGGCTGCTCGGCCTGGGCATGTCACTCGAGGCCGGCGGACGCGATGCCGAGGCGCGGGAGGCTTTCCGCCGCGCCCGCGCCAGTGGCAACCTGCCGCCGGACCTGCAGACCTACGCCGACCAGCGCCTGCGTTAACGCGCCGCAGTGCGCGCCACCACCCAGCCGCACACGGAGGCGGCACCCGCCTTCTTCAGGCTGCCGGCGAGTTCATCGAGCGTGGAACCGGTGGTCAGCACATCATCCACAACCACCACATGCTTGCCGCGCAGTTCGGCGAGTGTGACAAAGGCGCCGCGGATGTTGCGCCGCCGCTCGGGCCAGGGCAGGCGCGACTGCGGCGCGGTATCGCGCAGCTTGATGCAGGCTGTCGCATCCACCGGCGCATCGAGCGCCATGGCGGCCAGGCGCGCCAGCTCCAGGGCCTGGTTGTAGCCGCGTTCGCGCAGGCGCGCAGCGGAAAGCGGCATCGGCACGATGACATCTGCGTCTGCCGGCGCGCAACCTGCGAGCAGACTGGCAAGTCCCCGCAGCAGATGAAGACGGCCGCTGTATTTGGCCTGCTGGATCAGGCCGTCGAGGGGGAAGGCGTAGCGGCAGGCGGCATGCACGCGGTCATAGCGCGGCGGATGGGCCAGGCATCGTCCGCAAAGGCCGGGCGATGACAGGGGTTGCGCGCATTGCCGGCAAAACGCTGCGCCCAGCCGGGGCAGGTCTTCGCGGCAGGCCTTGCAAAAGCTGTCTGCGCTGGCCGGAGCGCCACAGCAGACGCAGCCGGTACCCAGGGCATGATCCAGCTTGTTAAAAAACAAGCGACTGAAATTTGACAAAAAGCCGTGCATCTGTCAGGATTGAAAATGTAAGTGTTTGTTATTATTAAGTATTTTTTAATTTTTACTGGAATTGTGAGTATGGACAACCTCAGCACCGCAAGCCCGGCCGGCGCTTCCCTGATGACCGATAACGAGTGCCGCCCGTCTCAGGCCGACAGCGCGGCCCGCTGGAGCGTGGCGGCGGTGGAAGCCCTGTTCGGACTCCCGTTCAACGACCTGCTGTTTCGCGCACAGCAGGTGCATCGCGAACACCACGACGCCAACGCCGTGCAGCTGTCGACGCTGCTCTCGATCAAGACCGGTGGCTGCCCCGAGGACTGCGGCTATTGTCCGCAGGCGGCGCGTTATCACACCGGGGTCGAGAACCAGGCGCTGATGAGCCTGGAGGATGTTGTGGCGGCAGCGAAGCAGGCGCGCGAGCACGGTGCGACGCGCTTCTGCATGGGCGCAGCCTGGCGCGGCCCGAAGCAGCGCGACCTCGATCGCGTGGCCGAGATGGTGAGGGCCGTACGCGGGCTGGGCATGGAAACCTGCGCGACGCTGGGCATGCTCAAGCCCGGCCAGGCGGGGCAGCTGCGCGAAGCCGGCCTCGACTACTACAACCACAACATCGACACTGCCGAGGACAATTACGCGAATATCATCTCGACGCGTGACTACGGTGACCGCATCGACACGCTGGAACAGGTGCGCGAAGCCGGCCTGCACGTTTGCTGCGGCGGCATCGTCGGCATGGGCGAGTCGCGTAACGCGCGTGCCAAGCTGATTGCACAGCTTGCCAACATGGATCCCTGTCCGGAATCGGTGCCGATCAACAACCTGGTGCAGGTCCCGGGCACGCCGCTCAACGGCACCGACAAGCTCGACCCGCTGGAATTCGTGCGCACCATTGCCTGTGCGCGGATCACCATGCCCAGGGCGATGGTTCGCCTGTCCGCCGGCCGCCAGGAACTTGGGGACGCGGTTCAGGTGCTGTGCTTCATGGCAGGGGCCAACTCGATTTTCTACGGCGAGAAGCTGCTCACCACCGGCAACCCGGATGTCGAGAACGACCGCTCACTGTTCGCGCGGCTGGGCCTGAAACCGCTCGCGCCCTCTGTCTGAGCCGGGTTGCCATGAAGCTCGAACAGGAGCTCGCACAGGAACTGGCCGCGCGCGAGGCACAGGGCCTGCGCCGCGTGCGCCGGCGCCTCGATTCGCCGCAGCGTGCGCGGGTCGAGGTCGACGGCAGACCCTGCATCGCCTTCTGCGCGAATGATTACCTGGGCCTTGCTGCCGATCCGAGACTCGCCGCCGCGGCGCGCGAGTCGCTGATGCTGCATGGTGTCGGCGCCGGCGCATCGCACCTGATCCTCGGCCACAGCCGCGCCCACCAGGCACTGGAGGAGGCGCTGGCGGCGTTTTCAGGCTATCCCGCAGCGCTACTTTTTTCCACCGGCTACATGGCCAACCTCGGCGCCATCAGCGCGCTGGTGGGCCGCGGTGATGCGGTGTTTGCCGACCGCCTCAACCATGCCTCGCTCAACGATGCCGCATTGCTGTCGAGGGCGACGTTCAGGCGCTATGCCCACAACGATCTGGACGCGCTGGAACGCCTGCTGGCAACAACGCCCGCGCGCCGCCGACTGGTCGCTACCGATGCCGTGTTCAGCATGGACGGCGATATCGCCCCGGTGCCCGAACTGATGGCGCTGTGCGAGCGCCACGATGCGCTGCTGTACCTGGATGATGCCCACGGCTTTGGCGTGCTCGGCGAGCAGGGGCGGGGCACGCTGTCGCACTTTGGCGTGTCCTCCAGCCGCATTGTCTACATGGCGACCCTGGGCAAGGCCGCGGGAGTCAGCGGCGCCTTTGTCGCGGCATCCGGGCTGGTCGTCGAGACCCTGCTGCAGAACGCGCGGACCTACACCTACACCACGGCAGCGCCACCGCTCCTTGCGCACACCCTGCTCACCAGCCTTGAACTGATTGCTCGCGAGGAGCCGCGGCGAGAGCAACTGCGCGCGCGCATCGCACAGCTGCGCGAAGGCCTCGCCGGCCTGCCATGGCAGCTGCTCCCTTCGCGGACGCCGATCCAGCCGCTGATCGTCGGCGACAATGCCGCCGCGCTGGCATTGTCGGCGCGGCTGGCGGAACAGGACATCCTGGTGCCGGCGATCCGGCCCCCGACAGTACCGCCGGGCACGGCGCGGCTGCGGATCTCGCTGTCCTCTGATCACGGTGCCGCCGATGTCGCCTGTCTCGTTGCGGCCCTGCGCGCGGCGGCGTGATGGCTTTGCCGCTGGTCGCCCTGCATGGCTGGGGCGCGGATACCCGGGTCTGGCCTGAAGATTTAAAAAAAAGTGATGTTTATCAATGGTTTGGTGTAGATCTTCCGGGGCATGGCCGGCAAGCCGCGGTCTCAACCGGGGATTTTGCAATCGCCCTCGAACGCATCGCTGCTGCGGCGCCCGGACGCTGCCATGTGCTGGGCTGGTCGCTCGGCGCCCAATTTGCGCTGGCCTGGGCTGAGCGCTATCCAGCGCAGGTGGAGCGTCTGGTGCTGATCGCTGCAACCCCGCGCTTTGTGGCTGCACCCGGCTGGCCCGCCGGCATGGCGCCACAGAGCTTCGAAGACTTCGCCGCCGCAGTCGAGGGTGAGCCTGCTGCGGCATGGCGCCGCTTCATGGTGCTTCAGGCACAGGGCGATCTACAGCCCAAAGCAGTGGCGCGCGCACTGCGTTCGGCACTGGGTATGCAGCCTCCAGCGGCTCCCGCGGCGCTGCGCGATTCGCTGGCCTGGCTTCGACATAACGATCTGCGCCAAACCTGCACCGAAATCAGGCAACCCTGCATGGTCGTTCACGGCACGGAGGACCGCATCACCCCGCGTGCGGCCGGAGAATGGCTGGCGGCACATCTGCCCGCGGCGCGGCTGCACAGGGTCGAAGGCTCGGCCCACGCACCATTCCTTGCGGCGCCGGCAGTTTTTCGCGATGACGTCGAGGCCTTTCTGTCATGAGTGCGGCGCAGGCGATCGACAAGCGTGCGGTGCGGCGTTCCTTCGACCGCGCAGCAGCCGGCTACGATGCGGCCGCGGTGCTGCAGCAGGAGGTTTGTGCGCGCAGCCTCGAGCGCCTGGCTTTCATCAAGCACCAGCCCTTGCGCATCCTTGATGCCGGCTGCGGTACCGGCAATGCCTGGGCCGGTCTCGGGCAGCGCTTCCCGCGCGCCGAACTGATCGCGCTGGACCTCGCGCCGGCGATGCTGCGCACGGCGCGCAGCCGGCTGCCATGGCACCGGCGCTGGCTGGGCCGGGTGCCGGCAGCCGTCTGCGGCGATCTCGAGGCCCTGCCGCTGAAAGCCGCGAGCATCGACCTGCTGTGGAGCAATCTGGCGCTGCAGTGGGTGAACGACCTGCCCGCCGCCTTTCGCGAATTACGGCGCGTGCTTGTGCCCGGTGGCTTGCTGATGTTCGCCACCTTCGGCCCCGATACCCTGAAGGAGCTGCGCGCGGCGCAACCCGGGCCGGCTCGCGGCGGCTTCAACCGCTTCACCGACATGCACGATATCGGCGACATGCTGGTGGCGGCAGGGTTTGCCGATCCCGTGATCGACATGGAGCCTTTCACCCTGACCTACGAAAACGTACGCGCGGTCATGCACGATCTGAAGGCGATCGGCGCGCACAGCGCTGCGGTGGACCGTCCCGTGGCCCTGGCCGGCAAGTCCTGGCTTGCGGCGCTGGAGCGCAACTACGAGGCATTTCGCCGTCACGGCCGCCTGCCCGCGACCTTCGAGGTGATCTACGGCCACGCCTGGGCGCCGTTGCCGCGGCGCGGGCCCGGTGGCCGCCCGGTGATCGAAATCAGGACCGCTGGCGGAGGGCGGTTATGAACGGCGGACGTTACCGTGGTGCGGGGCGAGGCCTGTTCGTGGCCGGCACCGATACAGGTGTCGGCAAGACGCGGGTGTCGGTATTGCTGCTGCACGCGTTCAATGCCCGGGGGTGGCGTACCGCGGCGATGAAGCCGGTGGCCGCAGGCGCGCGACGCCGCGGCAGCGCCTGGCACAACGAAGACGTGGAACAGCTGCGCGCCGCGGCGAGCCTGCGTTCACCGCGGGTATCGGTCAATCCCTACTGCTTTGCGCCGCCGATCGCGCCCCACATAGCCGCCGCAGAAGCGGGCGTCAGGATCGAGCTACCGCGCATCCGCGCAGCCTACCGCGATCTTGCGCGTGCCGCGGATCTGGTGGTGGTGGAGGGCGCCGGCGGATTGCTGGTGCCGATCGACGGGTGCCGTGACACTGCCGATATCGCGCTGAAGCTGGATCTGCCCGTGGTGCTGGTAGTGGGCCTGCGCCTGGGGTGCATCAACCATGCGCTGCTGACAGTCGCAGCGCTGCGCTCTCGCGGTCTTGTGCTCGCGGGCTGGGTTGCCAACTCGATCGTGCCCAGGATGGCGCGTCGTGAACAGAATATCGCCGCACTGCGCGCACGTATCCCGGCGCCCTTGCTCGGGCTCATTCCGCATCAGCGCAGGTCCGACCCCAGGTCGCTGTCGAAGCGACTGGACATTGACCCGCTGATCCGGGGCATTTCAGAGGGAAAACTGAACTGATTCAAGGGCTTTCGCGGTTGCGACCAACCCTGCCGTTATGCTAAAGTCCATTCGTTTGAAAAAAGTGAGCGCACGTGCAAACCATGCGATGGTCAGAACGGCCGGCATTTGATGCCTACATGGCGTGTGAAGGATCGTGCGAAGGGCAAGGCCTGCGCTACTTCAGGCGTCGTTGCAGTTCATTCGACCGGCGGCTGCTTGCGGTGGTGCTCGGGTCACTGGCCTTTTTTTCCTTGGTGGTTGCAATCGCGTTTGCGCTGGCAGGTGCATGGATGATCATTCCCTTCGCCGGCCTTGAAATCGCGGCGCTGTCCGCCGCAGCATGGTGGGCTGCCCGCCGTTCCGGCGATTTCGAGCGCATCGCCCTGGACGATGGCCGCATCACGGTAGAAACCGGGCACGGCGGCCGACTGGAACGGCACGAGTTTCATACCGGGTGGGCGAGGCTGGTGACTGCCGCGGACGGTTCGATGGCCCTGCGTTCGCATGGACGCGAGATCGTCATCGGCCGCTACTGCGGCGAGGAGAGCCGCAAGGTGCTGGCGCGCGAGCTGCGCGACCGCCTCGCGGCACGCGGGTTTTGAGCAGGTCAACGGGTAACGGGAGCGGTTGAGTATGAGCAAGACGTGGATGCACAAGGGCGCGGCGGCCTGCGCGCTGTTTTTCTGGGCGGTCTCGGCCTGGGCTGAAAGCCAGATCAGGCATTACCAGCTTAATCTGCAGACGCCGCAGACCCTGCTCGGTGAAAAGATCTACGACCTGCACACCATCATCACCGTCATCTGCTTCGTGATTTTCGTTGGTGTCTTCGCTTTCATGTTCTACGCCGTGTTCAAGCACCGCAAGTCGGTCGGCTATAAGGCTGCGCAGTTCCACGAAAATACTGCGGTCGAGGTGGCGTGGACGCTGATCCCCTTTGTGATCCTGATCGCCATGGCGGTGCCTGCGACCGGCAC
>JAJTHX010000250.1 GCA_021300125.1 Betaproteobacteria bacterium
GCGCGCAGCCGCGCGAGGGCGCTTCAGGCACCTGGATCACCGCGGACATGCAGGCGGCCTACCGCCGGCTGCACGCGCTGGGACACGCACACTCGGTGGAAACCTGGATCGGCGGTGAACTTGCGGGCGGCCTCTACGGTGTGGCGATCGGCCGCGCCTTTTTCGGCGAATCGATGTTCACCCGAGTTTCCGACGCCTCGAAAATCGCCCTGGCCCACCTGGTGCTGCAGTTGCGCCGCTGGGGCTACGGACTGATCGACTGCCAGATGAACACCGCGCACCTCGCCCGCTTCGGCGCCCGCGAAATCCCGCGCGCGGCATTCTCGCGACAGTTGGGGGAATTGGTAAACTACCCGTCACCGTCGCCCGCCCCGTGGCGCATCGACGGCGACCTCTTCAACTGACCCGGGAACGCCGCGTTGAGCTTTCTTTCCGATTTTCCGCTGTCGGTCCTGCAGTTCTACGCCACGGCCCCCTACCCGTGCAGCTACCTGCCCGACCGCATGGCACGCTCGCAGGTGGCCACACCCAGCCACCTGATCGACGCACCGGTCTACAGCGAACTGGTTCGCGCGGGATTCCGGCGCAGCGGCGCCTTCACGTACCGTCCCCACTGCGATCATTGCCGAGCCTGCGTGCCGGTACGGGTCGCCGCTGCCGAGTTCCGTCCGGGACGGACCCAGCGCCGGGTGCTCTCGCGCCATGGCGGCCTGGATGTACGCGAACTGGATCTCAAATACCACGCCGACCATTACGCCCTCTACCTGCGCTACCAGTCACAACGGCATTCGGGCGGCGGCATGGACCAGGACAGCCGGGAGCAGTACCGCCACTTTCTGCTGCAAAGCAATGTCGATTCGCATCTGTACGAGTTCCGCCAAGGCGGCACCCTGCGCATGGTCAGCATCGTCGACCGCCTGGCCGACGGACTGTCCTCGGTCTACACCTTTTTCGACCCCCGGGAAGCCGGCGCCAGCTACGGCACCTATAACATCCTGTGGCAGATCGGGCTTTGCCGCACCCTGGACCTGCCCTACCTGTATCTCGGCTACTGGATCGCACAGAGCCGCAAGATGGCCTACAAGATCCGCTTCCAGCCGATGGAAGGCCTGATCGAAGGCCGCTGGCAGCCGCTGGCCGGCTGAACAACACCGTTCTTACCCACGCTCGGCAACACTTCGCCGGAATACATGCCATGTACGCCCTGCTGCGCCCCCTGCTCTTCAGCCTCGACGCCGAGACCGCCCACCACCTGGCCCTGAAATCACTGCGGCTGGCCGCGCACAGTGGTGCCCTCGCGCTCTGCGGCAACGCGCCTGCCGCGCAGCCGCGGCGGGTCATGGGCATCGATTTTCCCAATGCCGTGGGCCTGGCCGCCGGCATGGACAAGAACGGCGAATACATCGACGCGCTGGCCGCGCTGGGCTTCGGCTTCCTTGAGATCGGTACGGTGACCCCGCGCCCGCAACCGGGCAATCCGCGACCGCGCATGTTCCGCCTGCCGCAGGCGCGGGCAGTGATCAACCGCATGGGCTTCAACAATCTCGGCGTTGACGCGCTGCTCGCCAATGTCGGGCGTACGCGCTTTCGCGGCGTGCTCGGGATCAACATCGGCAAGAATTTCGACACCCCGATCGAGCGCGCCGCCGACGACTACCTCATCTGCCTGCGCAAGGTCTACACCCATGCCAGCTATGTCACGGTCAACATTTCATCACCCAACACCAAAAACCTGCGCCAGCTGCAGCAGAGCGACGAACTCGGCGCGCTGCTCGGCGCACTGGAGGCCGAGCGCGAGCGGCTTGCAGACCGTCACGGCCGCCGCGTGCCGCTGGCACTGAAAATCGCGCCCGATCTCGACGACGCGCAGATTGCCGTGATCGCGGAACTGCTGGTACGCCACGGCATCGATGCGGTGATCGCCACCAACACCACGCTCTCGCGTACCGCTGTTGCCGCGCTGCCCCACGGCAATGAAGCCGGCGGCCTCAGCGGCGCACCGCTGACCGCGGCGGCACAGGAAGTGACGCGCAAGCTGGCCACGGCACTGGCCGGCGCGCTGCCGGTGATCGGGGTCGGCGGCATCATGTGCGGAGCGGATGCACAGGCGCGCATGACGGCCGGCGCCAGCCTGATCCAGATCTACAGTGGCCTCGTCTATGCGGGCCCGGCACTGGTCGGCGACTGCGTGCGCGCCACCAGCTGAAGGCAAGACCGGCGATGGCCATGCCCGGCAATGCCGTGACCGCGCAGGCGATCGATGCGCTGCTGCCGCAGACCCAGTGCAGGCAGTGCGGCTACCACGGATGCCGCCCCTATGCCGAGGCCGTTGCCGCAGGCGATGCGGCCATCAACCGCTGTCCGCCGGGCGGCGACGAAGTCATCGCCGAGCTCGCGACGCTGCTCGGCTTGCCGCCGCTGCCGCTGGATCCGGCCTGCGGCAGCATCACGGCACCGGCGGTGGCGCGCATCATCGAGGCGCAATGCATTGGCTGCACGCTGTGCCTGCCTGCCTGCCCCGTGGATGCCATCGTCGGCGCACGCCGGCTGATGCACACCGTGATCACCCCCGAGTGCACCGGTTGCGGCCTGTGCCTGCCGCCCTGCCCCGTGGACTGCATCGTGCTCGAGCCCTCCGGCATGCCCAGGGACCGCGAACGCCAGCGCCACGAGGCCCCCGCACTGCGCGAACGACATGCCGCGCATCAGCGCCGCCACGGCAGCGCCCAGGCGAACACCGAGACGGATGCGGAGCGGCGCAAGCGGGAAACGGTGGCGAGGGCGATGGAAAGCGCCCGTGCCCGGCTCGCGGCGCGCGACACCAGGCCAGCGGACTGAACAATCAGCGGCCGAGTATGCCGCGCAGCAATTGCACCGGGTCGATGCCGCTTTTCGGCGCGGCCTGCTCGGCTGGCGCCGGCGCAGCAGGCACCACGGGTGCAGGCACTGCCGCCGACGGCGTGCGCAACGGCCCCGCGCCGGCCTCGACGCGGCGGATCGTGGGCTCCCGTCCCGGAGGCAGGCGACCGACCTGGGGCGCCAGCAGCTCGCCGAGCTGCGCCAGGCGATCGCCCGGCATCGGGTGGGTCTTGAACAGCAGGGCCATCGAACCGTCACCACTGCCGCGCGCCGCCATCTTGTGCAGCACGTCGATCAGGCCGAAGGGGTTGTAGCCGGCGCGCGCGGCCAGCACCACACCAACGGCGTCCGCCTCGTGCTCCGCACTCTTGTCCAGGCCGCGCGCAAAAATTTCCGCGCCGGTGCCGATCATGTTGTTGATCACCGCGGCGCGGTTGTCGCGCTGGGCAAGCTGCGCCCCGGCCGACAATGCCGCGCTTTTCTGCAGCACGGTGACATGGTGGCGGCGCACGACATGCGCGATCTCATGCGCCAGCACGCCGGCGAGCTGGGCCTCGGTATCAAGAATCTCGTAGAGCCCGCGCGTCACCAGCACGTAGCCGCCGGGCGCGGCGAAGGCATTGATCGCCGGCGACTCGATCACCGCAAAGCGCCAGGGCAGGTCCGGCCGCTCGCTCTGCAGCGCGATCCAGCGGCCGACCCGGTTGACATAGGACTGCAGCGCCGGATCGTTGACCAGCGGTGAGGCACCGAGCACGCGACCGGCAATCTCGCGGCCCATCGCGATTTCCTCGGCCTCGCTGATGCCGGCCACCGCAGTCACCGCGTCGCGGCCGATGCTGAACAGGCGGTTCAGGTCGATGTTCTGCGCGCCGGCAATCCCCGGCAGCAGCAAGCACAACAGCAGGAGATGCAGGCGCCGGCTCATTCCCGGGCCCCGCTGCCGAGAAAATCAACCCGTTCCGCGCCCAGACCGGCGCCACCGGCATGCGCCTTCGCATCGCCGCGGCTGGCGGCAAAGGCATCGAGCTGCCTGATCTGCACGGCATCAAACTGCGCCTGTCGCAGCTCCTCCTCGTCCAGGCCACGGATGCCGATGGTGCTGGTCACGCTCGGGCGCTGGCGCGGCGAGAAAATGCGGCCAAGGACGGCGCCTGCGCCGTCACCCGCGCCGCCCTGCGGCGTGGCGCCAAAACGGACATTGAAGGAATACAGCCAGCCGGTCAGGGATCCCGAGCGCAGCTGCACCCAGGCGCCCTGGCGGCCGATGGCCTCGCCGGTGGTGCCCTGCGGCAGTTCACCCAGGGACGCGGCATCCACCCGCGGCTCGCTGCGCAGTACGCTGGCCCTCTCGACCACGACCGGCTCGGCGCTCGAGAGCGCGGGCATCAGCGCCAGCAACATCAACAGCTTCAGTGCAAGTCTCGGCATCAGGGAGGTCCGCGCGGCTACAGCCCATTATAATCCGCGCCATAATGAATCCCGCCAAACGCCAAGCCCTGTTCGAAAGGCTGCGCGCCGCCAACCCCGAGCCTCGCGGTGAACTCGAATACAGCAGCCCCTTCGAACTGCTGGTGGCGGTGATCCTGTCGGCTCAGGCCACCGACCGCAGCGTCAACCTTGCCACCCGCGAACTCTACAAAAAAGCCAACACGCCGCAGGCGCTGCTGGCACTCGGGGTCAAGGGCGTGGAGCGCTTCGTCAAAAGCATCGGTCTTTACCGCACCAAGGCCAAAAACATCATCGCCACCTGCAAGCTGCTGCTGGAACAACACGGCGGCGAAGTGCCGCGCGACCGCGAAGCCCTGCAGGAACTGCCCGGCGTCGGCCGCAAGACCGCCAACGTCGTGCTCAACATCGCCTTCGGCGAGCCCACGATTGCGGTGGACACCCACATCTTCCGCATTTCCAACCGCACCGGGCTTGCCCCGGGCAAGGACCCGCTGGCGGTGGAGCAGAAGCTGCTCAAGGTGGTGCCGGCTGAGTTCCGCCAGCACGCACACCACTGGCTGATCCTGCACGGCCGCTACGTCTGCCTGGCACGTAAGCCGCGCTGCCCGGAGTGCCTGGTCAGCGACCTCTGCGAGTTTCGCGGCAAGACTAAAGCCGGGACATAAACCAAGGCCGGGGCATAAAAAAAACCGCGCCGGAGGGCGCGGTTTTTTCGGGGACGCAA
>JAJTHX010000125.1 GCA_021300125.1 Betaproteobacteria bacterium
CATGCGCAGGGCGTTGAGGCGGATGAAGCCGGCGGCGTCGGCCTGGTTGTAGGCGCCCTTGTCGTCCTCGAAGGTGGAGATCGCCGGATCGAACAGCGAATCGGTCTTCGAGGCGCGTCCGACGGTGGTGACGGTGCCCTTGTATAGCTTGACGCGCACGGTGCCGTTGACGACCTGCTGCGACTGGTCGATCAGGCCCTGCAGCAGGTTGCGCTCGGGGCTGAACCAGTAGCCGTTGTAGATCATGCGGGCGTAGCGCGGCATCAGGTCATCCTTCAGCGCTAGCACTTCGCGGTCCATGGTGATGGATTCCATCGCGCGGTGGGCGCGCAGCATGATCGTGCCGCCCGGGGTTTCGTAGCAGCCGCGCGACTTCATGCCCACGTAGCGGTTTTCGACCAGGTCGAGGCGGCCGATGCCGTGCTTGCCGCCGAGCTGGTTGAGTTTGGTCAGCACCTGCGCCGGCGACATCTTCCTGCCGTTGATCGCGACGATGTCTCCACGGGCGTAGGTCAGTTCGACGTATTCGGGCTTGTTGGGGGCCTTTTCCGGGGAAACCGTCAGGCGCCACATCGATTCTTCTGGCTCGAAGGAGGGGTCCTCGAGGATGCCGCCTTCGTAGGAGATGTGCAGCAGGTTGGCGTCCATCGAGTACGGCGCACCGCCCTTGCGTTTCTTGTAGTCGACGGGAATCCTGTGCTTGTCGGCATAGGCAAGCAGTTTCTCGCGCGACAGCAGGTCCCATTCGCGCCAGGGCGCGATGATCTTCACCTCCGGCATCAGCGCGTAGGCGCCGAGCTCGAAGCGCACCTGGTCGTTGCCCTTGCCGGTGGCGCCGTGGGAGATCGCATCCGCGCCGGTCTTGCGCGCGATCTCGATCATGCGCTTGGCGATCAGCGGGCGTGCGATCGAGGTGCCGAGCAGGTATTCGCCCTCATATACCGCGTTGGCGCGGAACATCGGGAACACAAAGTCGCGGACGAATTCCTCGCGCAGGTCGTCGATGAAGATCTGCTTGACGCCGAACATCTTCGCTTTCTTGCGCGCCGGCGCGAGTTCCTCGCCCTGGCCGATGTCTGCGGTGAAGGTGATGACTTCGCAGTGGTAGACGTCCTGCAGCCATTTGAGGATGACGGAAGTGTCGAGGCCGCCGGAGTATGCGAGCACTACCTTGTTGATTTTATTGGATTTTTTCATGATTTTCAGGGGGGTTACTTGGATTCCACGTGGCCCAGCAGCAGAAATTCCATCAGGGCCTTCTGCGCATGGAGACGGTTTTCAGCTTCATCCCAGACCACGCTCTGCGGGCCGTCGATGACTTCGGCGGTGACTTCCTCGCCGCGGTGGGCGGGCAGGCAGTGCATGAACAGGGCGTCAGGCTTGGCGGCGTTCATCATGTCGGCGTCGATGCACCAGTCCTCGAAGTCGCGCTTGCGCTCTTCGTTCTCGGCCTCGAAGCCCATGCTGGTCCAGACGTCGGTGGTGACCAGGTCGGCGCCCTTCACCGCATCCATCGGATCGGGGAATTCCTCGTAGTGGTCGGTGCCGTAGAGGCCGGCGCGTTCGGGCTCGACTTCGTAGCCGGGCGGTGTCGAGACATGGACGTTGAAGCCGAGTACCTCGGCGGCCTGCAGCCAGGTGTTGCAGACGTTGTTGGAGTCGCCGATCCAGGCCACGGTCCTGCCGCGGATCGAGCCGCGGTGCTCGATGTAGGTGAAGATATCGGCGAGGATCTGGCAGGGGTGGTACTCGTTGGTGAGGCCATTGATCACCGGCACCCGCGAGTAGGCCGCGAAGCGCTCGATGATCAGCTGCTCGAAGGTGCGGATCATCACCAGGTCGACCATGCGCGTAATGACCCGCGCGACATCCTCGATCGGCTCGCCGCGCGAGAGCTGGGTCTGGCTGGAGGTGAGGTTGATCACGGTGCCCCCCATCTGCAGCATGCCGGCCTCGAACGAGACGCGGGTCCGCGTGGAGTTCTTCTCGAAGATCATCGCCAGCGTGCGGTCGTGCAGCGGCAGATACGGCTCGTAGCGCTTGAAGCGCGTCTTGATCCAGTGCGCGCGGGCGAACAGGTGTTCGTATTCCTCGGCGCTGAAATCCTTGAATTGCAGGTAGTGGCGAAGTGGCATGGGGTATCCCCGGCGCAGCGGGCGCGCCGCGCGCATCAGGCGGCGGCGGGGGCGGCTTTCATCAGGAATGTGCGGATCATCGGCGCCAGCTGGCCGACCAGCTGGTCGGCTTCGGCGCGGGACATCACCAGCGGCGGCACCAGCCGTACCACGTTCTCGGCGGTGACGTTGATCAGCAGGCCGGCCTCGAGCGCGGTTTTCACCAGTTCGCCGCAGGGGCGGTCGAGCTCGACGCCGATCATCATGCCCTTGCCGCGGATGTCGCGCACGCCGGGCGTTTCGGCCAGCGCGCGCCGGAGCCCGGACAGGATGAGCTCGCCCACCTCGGCGGCGTTGCGGCACAGGCCCTCGGATTCGATGATGTCGATGGTGGCGAGCGCGGCGGTGCTGGCAAGCAGGTTGCCGCCGAAGGTCGAGCCGTGGCTGCCCGGCTTGAACAGCGTGGCGGCTTCACCGCGGGCCACGCAGGCGCCGATGGGCACACCGCCGCCGAGGCCCTTGGCGAGGGTGATCACGTCGGGCATCACGCCGTAGTGCTGGAAGGCGAACATCTTGCCGGTGCGGCCCATGCCGGTCTGCACTTCGTCGAGCATCAGCAGCCAGCCGTTGGCGTCGCAGATCTCGCGCAGGCCCTTCAGGTAATCATCGCTGCAGACGCTGACCCCGCCTTCGCCCTGCACCAGCTCGGCGAGTACGGCGACCACGTTGCGGTTGGAGGCGGCGACGCGACGAACGGCCTCCAGGTCGTTGAAGGGCACGCGCACGAATCCGGTCACCAGCGGCTCGAAGCCGGCCTGCACCTTGCGGCTGCCGGTGGCCGACAGCGTGGCCATGGTGCGGCCGTGGAAGGACTTCTCGAGCACCACGACCGCGGGAATTTCCACGCCCTTCTTGTGGCCGTAGTAACGCGCGAGCTTGATAGCCGCCTCGTTGGCTTCGGCGCCGGAATTGCAGAAAAACACGCTGTCCATGCCGGAGGCGGCGGCGATGCGGTCGGCGAGTTTTTCCTGCGCCGAGACCTGGTAGATGTTGGAGGTGTGGATCAGCTTGCCGACCTGTTCGCGCAGCGCCGCCACCAGTATCGGATGGCTGTGGCCGACCGCGTTCACGGCCACGCCCGCCAGCGCGTCCAGATAGCGCTTGCCCTGCGTATCCCACAGCCAGACGCCTTCGCCGCGTTCAAAGGCGACGGGCAGGCGGGCATAGGTGTTCATGACATGTGACATGGTGTGCTCGCTCATCAAGGCCGCCGTTTCGCGCGGCCAATATCGCCGGTCCCGGGCCGCTGCCGCGACCCCGCCGTGCAGGCTACAAAAAAACAGACGGCGGCCTGACGCCGCCGGTGATCAATGTGAATTTTCGGCCATGGCGGCTTCGCTTGGCAAGTGAATTTTCCGCTGCAATGCGCGGCTTATGCGCTGATTCTGCTGGACTTTTTTGCTGACAGGGCGGCAGGACGGCATGTTCAATGATGCACCGGAAATCGTCATTAAGGGCATCACCGGCCACGGTGAACCGTTTCGTCCCGGCGACTGGGCGGAACGGCTGTCCAGCGTGTTTTCGGTGCTCAGCGAAAGCGGTCATCTTGAATACTCGCCCTGCCTGGAACCGATCTTTGCCGGCGGTAACCATTGTGTCGCAGTGGACCGCGCGCTGGAGACGGTAAATCCCCAGGGTTTTGCCCTTTTGCTGCAGTTCGCGAGAGACAACCGGCTGAGGATGCGGCCGGGGCGCCGGGTCAGGCGGCCGGAGACACCGGCCACCGGAGGGCCGCCTTGAGCTGGCGGCCCGCTGCGGCGCCGGGGCGCCGCTGAGGGGATGATCAGGCCATCGCCTTGATTGCGGCCGACAGGCGGCTCTTGTAGCGCGCCGCGGTGTTCTTGCGGATGATGTCCTTGTCGGCGATCGAATCAATGGTGCTCACCGATTTCTGGAACACGGTCCTCGCGGCAGCCTTGTCGCCGGCGGCGATGGCCTTGCGTACATCCTTGATCGCGGTGCGCAGCTCTGAACGCTGGGCGCCATTGCGGGCGCGGCGCTTCACGGCCTGGCGGGCGGCTTTTTTGGCTGAAGCAGTGTTGGCCATGTAAACTCCGGATTCCGTTCGGAAAAAGGGCGCAATGATAAAGAACTTGGGCCTTTTCCGCAAGCTGCCCAGTACCGCGCCCTTCGCCCCTCCCGAGCAAAATAAATGAATTTAATCAAGGCCTTGGCGACAGTCAGCAGCATGACGCTGGTGTCGCGGGTGCTCGGTTTCGTACGCGACGCGGTGATTGCCCGTGTCTTTGGCGCGGGTCTGGCCACCGACGCGTTCTTCGTCGCCTTCAAGATTCCGAACCTGCTGCGGCGGCTGTTTGCCGAGGGCGCCTTCTCCCAGGCCTTCGTGCCGATCCTTGCCGAATACAGGAACCGCCGTGGCGAGGACGAGGCGCGCGCGCTGATCAACCATGTCAGCGGCGTGCTCAGCGTGGCGCTGCTGCTGGTGAGCGTGGCGGGCATGCTCGCCGCGCCGTGGATCATCGCGGTGACCGCACCCGGTTTCACCGCGACCCCGGAGAAATTCGCGCTGACGGTGGAACTGCTGCGTATTGTCTTTCCCTACATCCTGTTCATCGCGCTGACGGCGCTGGCCGGCGGCATTCTCAACACCTGGAGCCGCTTCGCGGTGCCGGCGTTCACGCCGACGCTGCTCAACCTCTCCTTCATCGGCTTTGCGCTGCTCGCCGCGCCGTATTTCGATCCGCCGGTGAAAGCGCTGGCCTGGGCGGTGTTCGCGGGCGGGGTGCTGCAGCTGGTTTTCCAGATTCCGTTTCTGGCCCGTGCAGGGGTGCTGCCGCGGCCGCGTTTCAGCCTGCGCGACGAGGGCGTGCAGCGGGTGCTGCGGCAGATGGCGCCGGCGGTGTTCGGGGTGTCGGTGGGGCAGGTCAGCCTGCTCATCAACAACATCTTCGCCTCATTCCTCGTCACCGGCAGCGTGACCTGGCTGTACTTCGCCGACCGCCTGATGGAGTTTCCGGCGGGGCTGCTGGGTGTCGCGCTGGGCACGATCCTGCTGCCCAGCCTCGCAAAACGCCATGCCGAGCAGAATCCGCAGGCCTATTCGGAGCTCCTCGACTGGGGGCTGCGGCTGACCCTGCTGCTGGCGATGCCCGCGGCTGTGGCGCTGGCGGTGCTGGCTGTGCCGCTGGTGGCCACGCTGTTCCACTACGGCGCTTTTACCGCCACTGATGTCATCAACACCCGCCATGCGCTGGTTGCTTATGCCGTGGGTCTGGTCGCCCTGATCGCGGTGAAGGTGCTGGCGCCGGGCTTCTATGCGCAGCAGGACATCCGCACGCCGGTGAAGATCGCGCTGGTGACGCTGGCGGTGACCCAGCTGCTCAATCTGGCGCTGGTGTGGCAGCTCAAGCATGCCGGCCTTGCGCTGGCGATCAGCCTGGGCGCGTGCCTGAATGCGACACTGCTGCTGATCGGCCTGCGCCGCCGCGGCATTTTCCGGCCGCAGCCGGGCTGGGCGGTATTCACGCTCAAGCTCGCGCTGGCGGTGTACGCGATGGGCATCGTGCTGTGGTGGCTTGCCGGACCAACAGCGGCCTGGCTTGCTTCCGGCGCGATGGATCGCGTGCTGAAGCTCGCAGGACTGGTGCTTGCCGGCGGCTTCACCTACTTCGGCATGCTGTGGCTGTTCGGATTCCGCTGGCGCGACTTCAACCGCCGCGCCTGAGCGCGGCACCGCTCAGCGCTGCATGATCCAGCGCGCGACATACGACAGCGCATCCACCAGCGCGACCAGCAGCAGCATCGCGATGAGCACAGTGCTGGTCTCGTTCATGTGGAACAGCCCCATGTGGAAGGCCAGCATCTGGCCGAGCCCGCCGCCGCCCACCACGCCGAGCACCGCAGCAGCGCGTATGTTGTTCTCCCAGCGATACAGGGTGTAGGAGAGCAGCTGCGGCAGGATCTGCGGCAGCGTGGCGTAGCAGAACACGCCCAGTTCGCCGACGCCCCGGGTGCGCAGCGCGAAGGCCGGCCCCGGCGGCGCATTTTCGACCGCTTCGGCAAACAGCCGGCCGAGTACGCCGGTGGTGTGCAGGGCCAGTGCCAGCGTGCCGGCAAAGGGGCCGAGGCCGGCGGCAATGATCAGCAGCGCAGCCCAGACCAGTTCCGGGATCGAGCGCAGCGCGTTGAGCGCGAGCCGGGTCGGCGCGCGCCACCAGGCAGGGTCCGCGGCATGGGTGCGGCTCGCGGGCAGCGCCAGCGCGAGACCGGCGATGGCCGCGAGCAGCGTGCCCAGCGCCGACATCGCCAGCGTCTCGAAGCTCGCGCGCGCGAGCTTGAGCAGGAAGGCAGGGTCGGTGGATGGCGACATCAGCTCGCCGAGGAAGCGGCCCATCTTGCGCAGGGCGTCGGCGGAGAGGAACCTTGCCCACTGCAGGTCGAGTGTCCAGAAACTCGCCGCGGTCAGCGCGACGAGGCCGAACAGGAACCAGCACATCGTGCAGCGCGCGCTGAACAGCCGCGGCGGCATCCGCCAGGCTTCATTGGCGGCCTTGGCTGAATCCTGGCGCGGGGCATTCATGCGAGATTCTTCCGCAGCCATGCGCTGACCTGGTCGGCAAGCGCGACGAGCAGCATGAACACGATCAGCATGGTTGCCACTTCCGAGCCCTGGAACATCTTCATCGAGTTGTCCATCTGCTGGCCGAGACCGCCGGCGCCGACGAATCCGAGCACCGCGGAGGAGCGGATCGCGCATTCCCAGCGGTACACCGTGTAGCTGGTGAGTTCGGGCGCGCTGTGCGGCAGCAGCCCGTAGAAAAAGGCCTGCAGGCGGCCCGCGCCGTTGCGCAGAAGCGTGCGGGTGGTGTGGGTTTCATCGCTCTCGAGGATCTCGCCGTATACCTTGCCCAGCATGCCGCCGTAGGTGAGCGCAATGGCGAGCACGCCGGCGGTGGGGCCGAGGCCGACCACGCGCACGAACACCAGCGCCCACACCAGTTCCGGGATGCTCCTCAGCACGATCAGCAGCCAGCGTGTTGCCTGCCTCACGAACAGAGGCAGCGTGTGCATGCGTCCACCCAGCGCGGAGATCGAGATCGCGTTGGTTGAAATGAGTGTCAGCGGAATCGCGATCACCAGGGCCAGCGCCATGCCGGCGGTGGCGATGGCCACAGTGCGCCAGCACTCGACCAGCACCAGCCAGAGGAACTCGCCTTCGATTTTCGGCGGCAGGAAATCGGCGATGAAGCGCCGGGTGGCCTTAAGGGCATCCGGCTCGAACAGCAGCCAAGGCTTGAATTCGGTGGCGACCAGCGCCGGTGCGACCAGCACGGCGGCGGCCAGCAGCCAGAACACGCGTCCTGTCCAAGCCGGGTCGCGGTGTCGGGGGGAAGGCAGTGCCGGTGCGGCCGCCGGTTCTTGCATGATGGCTGGCGGCTTCTCAGCGGCAGTACATCACCGGCGCCTGTGGCGGCGGTGGCGGGGTGTCGCCCGCGGCGGCAGGTCCGCCCAGCAGTTCGTGTTCATGCTGGGCATAGAGCTCGCGCAGGCGTTCGGCGCTGACTTCGGCGCCAGGCAGGTCGAAGTGCAGCCGCCCGTCGCGCAGGCCGAGCACGCGCGGGAAGCGAGTTGCGACATCGACCTGGTGCAGCGTGCATACCAGCGTGGCGCCGGCTTCCCGCGCGGCGGCGGTCAGGGTCTCGATCGCCAGCTTCGCGCGCGAGGGATCCAGCGAGGACAGCGGCTCATCCACCAGCCACAGCGAAGCCGAGGACAGCAGCGCCCGTGCGAGGCCCACACGCTGGCGTTCACCGCCGGAGAGGCGGTCAACGCGGTCCCACAACTTGTGCGCGAGGTCGAAGCGGGTGAGCGCGGATTCGGCCTGCGCGATGCCGGTGGGATAGATCAGTGAACGCAGGCTGGCCAGCAGCGATTGCCGCGGCAGCCGGCCGGCCAGCACCGCGGTGATGACCCGCTGCCGTGGCGGCAGCGGCGGCGTCTGTGGCGCCAGAAACAGCCGTCCCCGCAACTGCTGCAGCTTCGACACCGGCAGCGTCCATGGATCCACGCCGTCCAGCGTCAAACCGCCAGCCGCCGGTCTGAGGGCGCAGGCGAGTGCGTGCAGCAGGGTGGTCTTGCCGGCGCCGGAGGGGCCGATCACCGCAACCTGCTCGCTGGCCGTAATGTCGAGCGAGACCGGTTGCAGCGCGGGCACGCTGTCCGGCGCGGCCGCGGGATGGCGGGCTGCCAGCCCGCGCAGGCTGATGTGCATGGCGCGCGGCTTACTTGATCAGGCCGGCGCTGCGGCCTGCGGTTTCGAGGCCCTTGTAGTTCTCGGCACGGGTCGGGATGTATTTGGTGGCGCGGTTCAGCGTCAGGATTTCCTTGCCTTCGGGATCGTTCATCGACAGTGCGAGCAGGGCCTTGGTGATGCGTTCACGCAGGGCGGCCGGCATGTCGGCGTGCACCGACCAGTTGTAGTTGAAGAACGGCGGCGTGGTGAAGAACACGTTGACCTTGCTGGTGTCCACCTTCTTGTCTTCGACGAACCTGCGCCAGACGGTGATGTCCAGTGCCGCCGCATCAACGCGGCCGCCGACCACCGAGGCGATCGTGGCGTCGTGCGCGCCGGAGTAGGCGATGCGCTTGAAGTCCTTTTCGGGATCGATCTTGGCTTCGAGCAGGAAGCTGCGCGGCATCAGATGGCCCGAAGTGCTCGACTGCGAGCCGAAGCTGACCTGCTTGCCGCGCAGGTCCTGCAGGGTCTTGATGCCGGAGTCGGTCTGGGCGATGAACACCGAGCGGAACTGGCTGTCTTCTTCGCGCTGCGCGATCGGGATCACCTTGCCGCCGGAGCGCAGCTGCGCCTGGACGTGGGTGAAGCCGCCGAACCAGACGAGATCCACCTGCCGGTTGACCAGCGCCTCGACCGCGGCCGGGTAGTCGTTGACCGGGGTGAACTCGACTTTCATGCCGAGGGTGCGTTCAAGGTAGCGCGTGATCGGGCCGAACTTGCGGATCTGTTCGGTGGCGGCTTCCTCGGGGATGGTGGTGACCCTCAGCACCTGCTGTGCCTGTTGTGCCAGGACGGGTGCGGCGGTGAGTGCGGCGAGGCCCAGGGCCATCGCGAGGGTGCGCAGGGCGCGGGTGAGCAGGGTATGCGAAGACGACGGTGCGGTGTTCATGGCGTTCCTTTCAGCAATCAATGAATGGGTCGGTGGCGGGTTCGGAACAGCCGGCCTGGCTCGCATGGAGCTGGGCGCCGTAGCCGATCACCACCCGGCGGGTGCGGGAGGGGCTCAAGTCGATCATGGTGTTTGACCCGGAAATGAACAAATGCCCCGCGGCATCCGCCGGCGAGGCATTTACACGCTACCGCAGCAGCCCGCGAATTGCAAAGGCCGCGGCGCAGATTCGGTTCAGTCGATGCGTGCGCCCGAGGCTACGACCACCTTCTGCCATTTGGCATTCTCGGCGGCAAGGAACTCGCTGAAGGCCGCCGGGCTGTTGCCGATGCCGTCGGCGCCGAGCGCGGCAAAGCGCTCGCGCACTTCGCCGGAAGCGAGGGCCTTCACCACTTCGGCATGCACGCGCTTGATGCGGTCCGGGCGCGCTTTCGGTGGCGCGAACAGGCCGAACCAGAGGTCGGCGTCGTAACCGGCGATGCCGGCTTCGATGATGGTGGGCACATCGGGCAGCACCGCGGCGCGTTTCCTGCCGGAGACACCGAGGGCGCGCACGCGGCCCTGCTTGATGAAAGGCAGGGCCACCGGCGGCACGTCAAACAGGATCTGGATGGTGCCGCTGATCATCTCGGGGTAAACGAGGGCCGTGCCCTTGTAGGGGACATGCACGATGTTGATGCCGGCAAGCAGCTTCAGCAGTTCGCCTGAGAGATGGAACTGGGTGCCGGTGCCCGAGGAGCCGTAGTTGAGCTTGCCCGGTTGCGCCTTCGCCAGGGCCACCAGTTCCTTGATCGACTGGGCCGGCACCTGTGCGGCGACCAGCAGCACGTTGGGCGAGGTCGCAACCTGGGTGATGTGGGTGAAATCGGTCAGCGGGTCATAGGGTTTCTTCGAATACAGGTGCGGGCCGATGGCATGGGTGCTGGTGGTGCCCATCAGCAGCGTGTAGCCGTCGGGGGTCGC
>JAJTHX010000231.1 GCA_021300125.1 Betaproteobacteria bacterium
AGGATACGCGCCGTTTTTACGACCAGTGGTACGCCCCCAACAACGCAATCCTGGTGGTTGTCGGTGACGTGCAGCCCGCTGAGGTCTTTGCGCTGGCGGAACGGCATTTCGGCCGCATCCCGCGCAAGGCCCTGCCGGAGCGCAAGACGCAGGCAGAACCGCCGCAGCTCGGCATCCAGCGGCTGACGGTGAAGGTGCCGGCCGAACAGGCCCAGGTGCTGATGGCCTGGCGGGTGCCGCGGCTGCAGAGGCCTTCTGAGGAATGGGAACCCTATGCTCTGGACATGCTCCAGGCGATTCTCAGCGGCAATGCCGCAGCGCGCCTGCCGCAGCGTCTGGTCAAGGACGAGCGCATCGCCGTTACGGCCGGTGCCGGCTACGATGGCATTGGCCGAGGCCCCGCATTCTTCCTGCTCGCAGGAACTCCGGCGCCCGGCCGTAGCGCTGCAGAATTGGAGGCCGCGCTGCGGCGCGAATTGCAACGGGTGATCGACGAGGGCGTCATCGAGGCCGAACTCAATCGTGTGCGTGCCCAGATCATTTCCGGTAACGTCTACCAGCGCGATTCGATGTTTTTCCAGGCACGCATGATCGGTGCCCTGGATACGGTGGGTCTGTCCTTTCGCGACCAGGACCTGTTCATCGAGCGACTGCAGCAGATCAGCTCCGAGCAGATCCGCGAAGTCGCGCGCAAGTATCTGGTTGATGACCAGCTTACCATCGCTTACCTCGATCCGCAGCCGATGGCGGGTGCGCCGCCGCGGGCTGCGCCACCAGCGGGAGCCCGCCATGGCAACTAGGCTGCAACTGCGCTGCGCGGCGTTCCTGCTGCTGATCCTTTGCGCGCAGGCCGCGCAGGCCATCCTGCCGATCGAACACTGGCGCACCGCTAACGGTGCCAAGGTCTATTTCGTCGCCAACCGCGGCTTGCCGATGGTCGATATTTCGGTGGAGTTTCCCGCGGGCGCCGCCTTCGACCGCACAGACAAGACCGGTGTCGCCGGGTTTACCAACAGCCTGATGCGGCTTGGCCTGCCCGGGCTGAACGAGGAGCAGATCGAGCAGCGTCTCGCCGACAACGGCGCCATCCTCGGTAGCCGTTTCGACAGTGATCGCAGCGGATACACCCTGCGCACGCTGTCCGATCCGCGCTGGCGTAACGAGCCGCTGCAGTTGATGTCGCGCATGCTGGCCGCTCCCGAGTTTCCGCAGTCCGTGCTGGAGCGCGAACGCAACCGTCTTGCCGCCTCGCTGAAGGAGGCCGAGCGCCTGCCGGCAACCATTGCCGGCCGCGAGTTCCAGCGTGCGCTGTTCGGCAGCCATCCTTACGGCCGCCGCAACTATGAAATCGAAACCCTGGACCGCATTGGCCGCGATGATCTGCTGGCCTTCCACCGGTCACACTTTGTGTCCGAGCGGGCCGTGGTGGCGATCATGGGCGATGTCACGCGCGCTGAAGCGGAGGCCATCGCCGATCAGCTCACCCGCGACCTGCCGCGCGGGCCGAGGCCCTCTGTACTGCCCGATCCCGCGCCGCTCGCCGCCGCGATCGAGCGCAACATCGCGCATCCGGCGGCACAGAGCCACATCCTGGTCGGCGCGCCGGGCATCAGGCGCAGCAACCCCGACTTTTTTGCCATTCTGCTCGGCAACCACATCCTTGGGGGCGGCGGTTTTGTCTCGCGCATCAACGAGGAAGTGCGCCAGAAGCGCGGTCTTGCCTATTCGGCCTACAGCACTTTTGCGCCCATGCTGTCCGCGGGAGCTTTCACCATCGGCCTGCAGACCCAGCGGGACCAGGCCGGCGAGGCGCTGGCAGTGGTGCGAAAAACACTGGCCGAGTTTGTTGCCAACGGCCCGAGCGAGAAGGAGCTGGCGGCCGCTAAGCGGAACATCGTCGGCGGTTTTCCGATGCGCATCGACAGTAACCGCAAGATCCACGAGCATCTAGGCCTGATCGGTTTCTATGACCTGCCGCTCGATTACCTCGAACGCTTCGTTCCGGCCATCGAGCGGCTGACCGCCGCCGATATC
This sequence comes from Betaproteobacteria bacterium, assembly GCA_021300125.1. Classification (GTDB taxonomy): domain Bacteria; phylum Pseudomonadota; class Gammaproteobacteria; order Burkholderiales; family SG8-41. Next base: position 2,035 of record JAJTHX010000231.1, read on the forward strand.
CGTACCGCGTTCGCGCGCATGATCGATCCGCTGCGTGTGGTCACTGTCGTGGTCGGTGCGGAAGCCCCGGCTGCGCCCTGATGGCGGCTGCAGCTGGCGGCGGCGTGGTCCGCATCATCGGCGGCGCCTGGCGCAGCCGCCACATCCGTTTTGCCGAACGCCCCGGGTTGCGTCCGACCTCGGACCGCGTGCGCGAGACCCTGTTCAACTGGCTGGGCCAGGACCTCGAAGGCTGGCATTGCCTCGATCTTTTCGCCGGCAGCGGTGCGCTGGGATTCGAGGCCGCCTCCCGTGGCGCGGCGCGGGTTGTGCTGGTCGAGCACGATGCAGCGGCCCTGCGCGCCCTGGAGGCCAACCGGCAGGCCCTGCAGGCGGCGGCTGTGACCGTGCAGCGCGGGGATGCGCTAAAATTTCTACACCAATGCCGCGAGCGCTTTGATCTGGTGCTGCTCGATCCGCCTTTTGCACTCGACTGCTGGCCGCAACTGCTGCGTGACCTGCCACCTTGCCTGAAGCCCGGAGCGATGGTGTACTGCGAAAGCGGCGCTGCGCTGCAACCGGTCGCGGGCTGGACGGTGGTCAGGCAGGGCCGTGCCGGACAGGTTTTTTACCAACTGCTGCAAAACACCGCTGAAACGGGCGCCCCATGAACAACAAGGCTGTCTACCCCGGCACTTTTGATCCGATGACCCTGGGCCACGAAGATCTGGTGCGCCGCTCAGCGCGACTGTTCGGCCATGTCGTGCTGGCCGTGGCGGACAGCCGCACCAAGAAACCGCTATTCACGCTGGCCGAGCGCATCGACATGGCACGCGAGGCGCTGGCCGACCTGAAAAACGTCAGCGTCGAGGGTTTCTCCGGACTGCTGATGGATTTCGTGCAGCAGCATGACGCCCGGGTGGTGCTGCGTGGCGTGCGCGCGGTGTCCGACTTTGACTACGAATTCCAGCTCGCGGGCATGAACCGCAAGCTCTATCCCGAAGTGGAGACCGTGTTCATGACGCCGGGCGAGGAATACATGTTCCTGTCGGCGACACTGGTGCGCGAGATCTCGGTGATGGGCGGCGATGTGTCGCAATTCGTGTCGCCGGTGATCGCGCAGCGCCTGAAGCAGAAAATCCAGGGTCTCGGAGGCCGCTGATGGCGCTGATGATCACCGACGAGTGCATCAATTGCGACGTCTGCGAACCGGAGTGCCCGAATGAGGCGATCTCGGCGGGCGAGGAGTATTACGTCATTGACCCCGCGAAGTGCACCGAATGTGTCGGCCACTTCGAAGAGCCGCAGTGCCAGAAGGTGTGCCCGGTGGACTGTATCCCTCTAGATCCCGGGCACCGGGAAACGAAAGAAGAACTGCAGCTCAAGTATGAAAAGCTTACGGGCAAGAAGGCGGCCTGAGGATGCAGGCTAGCGTTTCTGGCAGTGCGGGCAGAAGCAGGTCGCGCGCTGCGCCTGCTTTGTTTCTCGAATCATCGATCCGCAGCGCGTGCAGGCCTCTCCCGCGCGCCCGTAAACCAGGAAGTTGTTCTGGAAATTGCCCGCCATGCCGTCGCTGCCGACATAGTCGCGCAGTGAGCTGCCACCGGCATTGATCGCCTCGCCCAGCACCGCCTTGATCTCCCGCGCCAGTGCGTCGCAGCGCGCCTTCGACAGCCGTTTTGAAGGTGTGCGCGGGTCGATGCCGGCGCGGAACAGTGCCTCGTTGGCGTAGATGTTGCCGACGCCGCAGACCAGGTGGCTGTCCATGATCGCGAGCTTGATCGCAGCACTGCGGCTGCGCGTTTCCCGGTGCAGTTGCGCGCCGTCGAAGTCATCGGTCAGCGGTTCGGGTCCGATGTCGCGCAGCAGCGGATGTTCCAGCGCGGGGCCGCGTTGCCACAGCACCAGTCCGAAGCGCCTCGGGTCGCGCAGGCGGATCACGCGGCCGTGGTCCATCGCGAGGTCGAAGTGATCGTGTTTCTGCGGCGGCGTGTCGCGATCGACCAGCCACAGCCGGCCCGACATGCCGAGATGGACGATCAGGGTGCCGCTGCGATGGCCATTGCGCGTGCATTCAAAGAGCAGATATTTGCCGCGGCGGTCGAGCGATTGCACCGTCGCCCCCGCGAGTTGCTGCTCAAGGCCGCGCGGCACCGGCTGCCGCAGTCCGCGGTGGCGCACCACCGCCTCGGCGATGCGCCCGCCTTCCACCGCGGCGCGCAGGCCGCGCCGGGTCGTTTCCACTTCCGGTAGTTCCGGCATAACTATTTGATTTTATTAACTTATTTTTTTAATTCACCGGGCACTTCTAGCAATGCCCGGCCGGCCGCTTCGAGCAGGGTGTATTGCAGGCCGTTGTCGCGCCGCCACAGCACCAGTTGCGGCGAACGCTGCAGGATGCCGAACACCACGCTGCGCCCGCCTTCCAGTTCGAGGCGGATGTCCGCGATTGCGGTCCGGCCGTCATGCGGTTCGGCCGCCGCGGCCGAGGCCTGGCGCCAGCGATCGACATAAATCTGCAGGTCATCACCGCCGGGATCATGCGCGGCAGGCTCGCGTTGCCAGCGTCCCTCGACCTTGCGCACCGCCGCCTGCGGCAGGATCACCGCGAGGGGCCGTTCATCCTCGTCGAGCAGCACGCGGCGCACCAGTGCCTGCGCGCGAGCCGGCAGGGCTGCGCCGTGACGCAGCTCGATGGCGTAGATGCGATCGCCGGCGCGCAGGTATTGCTCACTTGTCACGGGGTTGATGGCACCGAAGGCATAGGACACGCCATCGATGTCGAGTACCGCCTGCGGCAGGTCGAGCTCGTAGCGCTTGAGGTCGCCGCCGGGCAGCTGAGACAGCGGCCGCGCCTCGAGGATGGACAGCAGGCGCAGCACCAGGAATTCGTCGGCGCGGGCCTTGAACGGGGCTTCGATCCACCAGCGGCCTTCGCGCTGGCGCAGTTCGATCGGCGGCCGGCCCGGCCGCAGCAGCGCCATGTTGCCAACCGCCGCGGGCTTCACCGCGGACAGCGTGGCGGGTGCGGCGTCTTTTGCCGGACGGTAGGCCACGACTGCGGCGAGCGCCAGCACCACGGCGAACAACAGCAGGTTGAGCCGCCAGCCCTTGAGCATCGTGCCCTGCGGTCAGCGCGCGTTGCGCCGCCGCCACCAGACCGCAACGCCGGTAGCCGCGAACAGCAGCGGCAGCAGGATCAGCACGACGAAGGCGATCAGGTAGAGCTGCGTGCTGTCGATTTCGATGCGGGTGTCGGCGGCGGGTTTGGGATCGATCGCCACCATGCCGTCCTCGCCGGCGAGCCAGTTCATCATCGCCACGCCCAGGGCGAGGTTGCCGCCGTTGCCGAGAAAGGTGTTGGAGAGAAAATGGCCGCTGCCGACCACGACCACCCGCTGCTCGCGATCACCAACCGCGCGCTCGAAGGCGCTGGCAACATTCACCGGCCCCGGCAGGTCGCGCGACTTGTCGAAGCGCGGTTTCGTATCCAGCTTGCCCGTTTCGACCCAGCCCCTTGGAGCGACGTCGACCAGCGGCGTGACGCGCCAGTCACCGTCATCGTCGGCCGCGACCTGGCGGGCATGCGGAAACAGCGTGTTGTATTGCAATGCACCGACCACCGGGTGGCGCGAATAGTTAGCGGCGACAGCGAACACCGGCGGTCCGCTCTGCGGCGCCAGCGCGGGATCGACCACGGTGCCAGGGGTCAGCACCAGACCGAGTTTTTCCGCCAGCGGCTGCAGGCCGCGCAGCGGCTCGGTATCCAGCAGCCACAGCAGGTTGCCGCCACGCTCGACATAACGCAGCAGTTTTTCGATTTCGCCCGACTGCAGGTCCACTTGCGGATGGGTGATCACCAGCAGCGCCGCGTTTTCCGGCACCTCCTGCGCGATGGCAAGGTTGAGCGCGGAGAGATTGAAACCTTTCTCGCGCAGGCGCAGGCCGAAGGCACCGAGGTCGTGATTGGCGACGCCGTCAAGCTTGCGCTCGCCGTGGCCGTCCAGCCACAACACCAGGCTGTTGGCGCCGCGCGCCAGGCGCAGCAGCGAGTTGGCGAAGACCTGTTCGGTGAATTCCGACAGCGGAATCTGCTCGCTGCGCCGCTGGTACTGGATGACCAGCACGTTGGGCGAGCGCAAACCGGCTTCGGCGGCGCGCTGCGGCTGCTCGCGCGGATCCACCAGTTCCAGCTGCAGGTCGGGCTTGCTGCGCTGGTACGGGCGCAGGCGTTCCTCGATCGCCTTGTGCACGTTGCTGCCGCCGCCGTCCTGGCGCAGCGCGTAGGCGGTGACCGTGAGCGGGCCGTCGAGCTGCTTCAGCGCGCCCACGGTCGCATCCGACAGCGTGTTGCGCGCGCTGCGCGTGACATCGCGCTCGTAGCGGTATTCACGCGCAAAATACGAAGCCAGTGCCACCAGCGCAGCGAGCAGCAGCACGAACACGCCGCTTTGCGCGGCCTGCTGCAGGCGGTGACGGCGGCTGGCTTCCATCGCGCTAACCCCGCAGACGCCGGCCGTCGAGACGGCGTACGGCGAGCACCAGGAATGCGGCAGTCAGCAGCAGCGGGCAGGCGATCGCCCAAGAATCGATCATACCCTTGCCCAGCGGCTCGAAGTTGCGCAGCGGCGACAGCACCTGGGCCAGCGCAGCGGGTACCTGCCAGCCGCGCCCGCGCAGGCTGTCGCCCGCGGTTTCGCCCATGAACAACATGGCCAGCAGCAGGCCGAAGGCAAGCAGCGCCGCGGCGATGGGCTGGGCGGTGAGGCAGGAGGTGTAGAGGCTGACGGCGGCGAAACTCGCGGCAAGCAGCAGCAGGGCGAGGGCAAGGCTTGCCAGCAGGCCGTAGTCGAGGCTGGTATTGGCGGCGAGCGTGAGCGGCAGTGCCAGAGTGATCAGCACCAGCAGCAGCAGGAAGCCCATCAGCCCGGCAAACTTGCCGATCACGATCTGCGTCATCGATAGCGGCGAGGACAGCAGCAGGGCCATGGTCTGGTTGCGCCGCTCCTCGGCGATCAGGCGCATTGCCAGCAGCGGCACCGCGAACAGCAGCACTGCGGCGGCGGTGGCAAAGGTCGGCGCGGCGACGAGCTCGGTCACCCCGGGCGGGCTGGCAAGCTGCGCGAGCTGCGGCTGGATCTGCAGGAAATCGTCGAGGCGCTTGAGAAAGCCGTAGCCGAGGATGACCTGAACCACGGTCAGCACCAGCCAGGCCAGCGGCGAGTTGAACAGCGCGCGTATTTCCTTGGCGGCAATGGTGAGGATCATGGGCGGGCCTGCGCCGCAGGATCGTTGCGGGTGAGTTGCACGAAGACTTCCTCAAGGGTGGTCTGCGCCGGCGCGAGTTCGCGCAGGCCCCAGTCCTCTCGGCCGGCACGGCTGACGATCTCCGCGGTGGGGTCGGCATCGGCTGCAAAACGCAGGCGGAAGCGGCCATCGCCTTCCGCATCGGCTGCCGCCACGCCTGGCATGGCGCGCAGCACTTCCACCGCAGGCGGGCGCTGCAGGCTGAGCATCACCGTGCGGCCGCGCTGGAATTCGCGCAGCCCCGCAATGCTGCTGGCAAACACCGCGCGGCCGTGGTGCAGGATCTGCACGCGGTCGCAGACCGCCTCGACCTCGGACAGGATGTGGGTGGACAGCATCACGCTGTGGTTGTCACCCAGTTCGCGCACCAGCGCGCGGATGTCCAGGATCTGGTTGGGATCGAGTCCGACCGTGGGTTCGTCCAGGATCACCAGTTCCGGTTCGTGGACAATGGCCTGTGCGATGCCGACGCGCTGCTGGAAGCCCTTGGACAGCGCACCGATCAGCTTGCGCGAGACTTCGCCCAGGCCGCAGCGGGCGAGCGCGCGGTCGACGGCGGCGGCACAGCGCGCGCGCGGTACGCGGCGCAGGCGCGCGGCGTAATGCAGGTATTCGCTGACGTTCAGTTCGCGGTACAGCGGCGGTGTCTCGGGCAGGTAGCCGATGCGCGCCTTGGCCGCCACCGGATCGTCGAGCAGGTCGATACCGCAAATGCGGATCGTGCCGCCGCTGGGCGCGAGATTGCCAGTGAGCATCTGCATGGTGCTGGTCTTGCCGGCGCCGTTCGGTCCGAGCAGGCCCAGCACCTCTCCGCGCCGCACTTCGATGCTGATTCCGTCCACGGCGAGGTGCTTGCCGTAGCTGCGGACCAGGTTCTGGGCGCTGAGGGTTGGTTCTGCCGGGGGGGATGTCATCACGGGGCTGGAAATGCGACGATGCAAGACCGTGCTGTGGGCGTAGGCTGCAAACCAGGTGCTGTTTGCGGATTTTGCTGCGTTTTCTGCTGCGTTAATGGTGCCTGGCTCCTGACCGGATGCTGACACTGCTGCTGCCGTTGTTGCCTTGTGGTCTGCGCGAAATATACCTAAACTGGCCCGGATTATGAACGGCGCACTGCTGCCGCGCCAGACGCCTGCATCAATGATGTGCGCGGCAACGCCTGATCCGGCCACCTCCACCCGCATCCAATGACACTGCAACGAATTGCCGCGCTGATCGCCTGCCTCATGCTCGCAGCCTGCGCTCAACCGCTGGTCAAGCCGGAAGCTGCTGCGCCGGCCAAGCCCCTGCCAAAGGTGGTGGCGCAGGTACCGGCAGAAACCCCGCAGCCCCGGGCCGCGCCGTTGCCCCAGGTCGAGCTTTCCGAGGCCCTGCTGTTTCGCATCACGCTGGCCGAAATTGCCCTGCAGCGCGGCCAGGTCCATGTTGCGGTGCCAGCGCTGCTGGAAGCGGCCCGCGAGACCCGCGATCCGCGCCTCGCCCGGCGTGCCACCGAGGTCGCCTGGAGCGCACGTTTACTGCCCGCGGCACTCGAGGCAGCCACCCTCTGGCTGCAAACCGAACCGGATTCCGTGCGTGCCCGCCAGACCGTGATTGCACTGCTGGTCAACCAATCGCGCCTTGACGATGCCTTGCCGCATCTGCGCCAATGGCTCGCCGCCGAGCCGGATCGCGTCGGCCAGAATTTCCTGCAACTGTCTTCCCTGGTCGGTGGCCACCAGGACAAACCCGCCGTGCTGCGGCTGCTGCGCACGCTGGCGGTGGCCCATCCGGGCGTTCCTGAGGCGAGTCTCGCCGTGGCCCAGGCTGCCTGGAACGCCGACGATGTACCCGCCGCACTGGCCGCGTCGCGAACCGCACTGCAGCTGCGCCCGGACTGGGAGCTGGCGGCCCTGTTTCAGGCACGCGCCCTGCAGCGCGATTCGAACGAAAAAGCGCTTGTCTTCCTCGAAGGCTTTGTCAACGCCCATCCCGGCGCGCGCGATGCCCGGCTCAATTACGCGAGGCTTCTGGTCACCGCCCGGCGTTTTCCCGAGGCGCGCAAGCAGTTCGAGCGGCTGGTGGGCGAGGCGCCCAACAACGCCGATATCGCGCTCGCAGTGGCGATGCTGTCGCTGCAGGCGAGGGATTTCACTGCCGCCGAGGTCCAGCTGCGGCGCGCCCTCGAGATCAACCCCAAGGATCCGGACACGATCCGGCTGCAGCTGGGGCAGGTCAATGAGGAACTG
>JAJTHX010000229.1 GCA_021300125.1 Betaproteobacteria bacterium
GCGCGAGGCCGCCGCCCGCGCCGTTGACGTTGATCGGCGCATTGATGTGTACGTTGCGCCAGGCGGAGAGCGTGAGTTTCTTGTCGCTGGACCAGGTCACGCTGTCGTTGACGAAGATATCGCCGTTGCCGCTGCTGCTGCCGGTGCCGCAGGTGGCGTTGGTGCAGGACACGCTGGCATCGAGGGTCTGGATGGTGACGTTGTTCGAGGCCAGCGCGGTGCCGAGCGCGCTACCAGTGATGTCGCCGTTGGCGGCGGCGATGGTGAAGTCATAGGGATCCAGCAACCACTGGCCGGTGACGCCAAAGGGCGCGCGGGTGTCGATCACTGCGCTGTCGGCGATCCTGAGCCGGTTGGCGCTGGTTTCAATGAAGCCGCCGTTGCCGGACTGGCTGCCGCCACGGGCGCTGATGCTGCCGGATACGTCGGTGCGGCTCGACGGGTTGGCGAGATCGGCGATGACAATGACTTCGCCGCCGCGGCCGTTGGTGCCGGCGTTGGCACTGATGCTGCCGCTGTGGTTGATGTTGTGGCTCGCGGTGAGGCGGACCACACCGCCGTCGGTGGTGATGCCGTTAGCTTCGATGCTGCCACTGTTGAGCGCACGGCCGAGCAACTCGCGCGCCGACTGCGCGCTCATGATCACGGTGCCACCATCAACCTGGATCAGGTGGCGGTTCTCGACCAGGGTGTTGATCGCGGCCTTGTCGACCTGGATGCTGATCTGGTTGTGGCCGGCGATGTGGAGTGTGACGGCGTCACCGGCAGCCAGTGCGGCGGTGCCCATGCGCGCGGTGATGATCCCCTCGTTGCGCACTTCGGGTGCAAGCAAGGCAACGTATTGCGCGGCAATACTGCCCTGGTTGGTCACGCCAGCGGTGCTGCCATCGCGGGTGAAGCGGTAGTTGCCCGAGAGAAAGTCATCGTTGCGGATGTTCATCGTGCTGGCGACCAGGCCGGCGACATCGACCTGGGCGCCCGGGGCAAACAGCACACCGTTGGGGTTGACCAGGAACACCTGGCCGTTGGCGCTCAAGCGGCCGTAGATGGCGGAGGGATCGGGGCCGGTGACGCGATTCAGGGCAACGGCGCTGGCATTGGGTTGCTGGAAGTTGACGGCAGCCTGGGCGCCGATATTGAAGCTCTGCCAGTTGAGGATGGCTTTTTGGGTGGCTTGCTGGATGTTGAGTTGGTTACCTGCCTGGTTGATCGCGGCCTGGCCGGCGATCACCTGGCCACCGGTGGGCAGGGCATTGACCGGTGGTGCCGGAGGTGCGGCGTTGAGGCCGGTGGCGAGCAAGGCACCGCTGATCAAAGCGCTGAAGCGGGCGCCGCCGACGCGGCCGCTGCTGCGCTTGCCCCGGCTGCGCACATGTTCGTGGGTCACAACCCAGGCCTGTTGATGTTCGCTCCAGATCAGGCGGTAGGTTTTATTCATGTGCAGCGCCTCTGTAAAAAAAGCCTGTTTTTGGCAGGTGGAGGGTAACGATTGAGCGACTAAAAACTGAATCAGCAATCACGGGTTAAAACCGCAGCGCGAGGCTGGCCCAAAGCCGCGGATTGTTTTTGCGGCCGTCACTATTTCTGCCGTTGGCATCGCGCCCGGGGTTGTTGCCGATGGGCGCAGCCAGGGTCAGGCCGAGGCTGGTGTTGTCACGCACCTGCCAGTTCAACGCAACACCGCCACCGGAAAGTGTGTAGCGGTTGGGGGTGACGGTGCCACCCGGCGGCAGGGTATGGTTGACGGTGATCTGGCCGCTGTCGAGAAAAGCGGTGGCGCTCAGTTGATCACTCAGGCGACGCTGCAAATTGAGGTTGAGCAACCAGCCTTCGTCGCCAAAGGCTTCGCCGGTGGGATAGGCCCGCACACCGTTGATGCCGCCCAGACCGAAGCGCTCGGAGGAGTCGAGGTTGTCGTTGGCGAGCTGACCGCGCATCGCGGCATTCAGCGTCCAGTTCTGCGCTACGTTGTAGAAAGCGCCGAGGTTGTAGCTCCATTTGCTGAAACCGCCCTGGGTGCGGCGGCCAGCCTGGTCGGCGGCGAGCGCGCCGGCATTCCGCTGGTCGCTGTCGCCGCTGGTGAAATTCAGGCCATAACTCATCACCAGCGACAGCGACGGCAGCACCTCAAAGCCGTTCACCCCCACGCTCGCCACCCGCACCAAGCGGTTGCCGGTTTCGCCGGCGACGGTTTCATCGACCAGGCGCTTGTGGTCGGCATTGGCGGTGAGGTTGATGGTGCGCGCGGCGAGCCGGACCAGCGGATAACTCGCATTGACGCCATAAGTCTCGGCGTTACCCTTGGAGGACAGCGCACTGAAGCTCTGCTGCACCAGCCGGTATTCGAGGTAGGACGCGTTGACCCCGAGGCGCAGCCCGCTGTTGCCCAACGCGAGGCTGTAGTCGGCGCGGCCAAAGTGGCTGCCTTCGCTGACATTGAGCAGGAAGGTTGCCGAATCAAAACGGCCGGTCGGATTGTTGAGGCTGAGAATGCCGGTGGTCTGCCAGACACCGCTGCCACGCGAAGCATGGTTGTTGACGGCAAGGCTAAGGCTGGTCAGTGGCGTGTCTTCGGCGTTGACGTTCAGATCGCTCACCCGGGGGTCTTTGCCGGGAGAGAGTGTGACGTTGACTTCGGCGCCGGGCTGATCGTTCAGGATGTTGAGCGCCTCGCCCAGTGCCTCGATGCTCATCGGCGCACCGGCAGGCAGGCGGTTTTCGATGAAGGCCTGCACACGGGCCGCATCAATGCGCTCACCCTCGCGCTTGACATTCACGTTGCCGCGGATGCCTTCGACGACACGGAATTCGACCACGCCGCCCTTGATCTCCTGCTCCGGCAGAATCACGCGCGCGAGGTAACCGCGTTCGGCGTAATAACCGATCAGCAGCAGGCTTGCAGCGCGCAGTTGCGAGAAACTGAGTTCGCGACCGATGATGCCCTTGAGCTGCGCGGCGAGTTCGGCTTCAGGAATCAGGGTGGCGCCGCTGATGCGTACACCATTGACGAGTATGCGCGGACCGGCGTCGCCGGCCGGCGCAGCAGGTTGCTCGGCAGCCGGGGGCTTGCGCGCCGGCGCTTGCGGGACCGGGGGTTTGGGTTGTTCTTGCAGTAGCCGGCCGGCGTCGGGCGCGGTCTGGGCTTGTGCGAGGCAGGGAAGGAATACGGTCAGCAGACCGCAGATGACGGCATGTACAGGAACATCGAAACGGCGCTGCAAGTGCTGCCCCCTGTGGCTGACGGTGGATACACAGAAGCTCTGCGAACCATCCGCCCTGCAGCCCCTAGTTCTTCTTGCGCGGGGCGCCTTCCCCCCCCCCCTTGGTCGGGAGGACAGTCTGGATCCGTTATCACGAATCGCCCCTTTTTTTAATTTCCACGGAATTTATGACAAATTACCGGCGACATCAAACAAAAAAGTCACGTTTTTCAAGGTGATGCGGCAGACGCTGCGCGGATCGGCGCCCGGATCACTGGCCTGTCTGCTCTGAGCACCGGACGCGCGTTGCGCGCATGCGCCAGATCCAGCCGATTCAGAAAGCCCGGCGTCAATGCTGGCCGCTGGCAGCAAAAATAAATAAAAATCAAATACTTGGTTGATGGCGCTGAATCCAGCCCATCACCAGAACAGGGTCATCGCGGGCCGCTCCGCGCGGCGTCCAGGTGCGTGCACACCTGCCGTGCCGCCTCGAGGATGCGCGGCGTCGGCCGCTGGATGAGATCGGCCGGGATGTAGTGCGCGGGCCAGCGGTTCATCGGCGGGGGCTGGGTACCCCAGCGGGCCGCGAAATCCTGCGGGCGGTCGGCCGAAGTGCCGCCGAGCACGAGGTCGGGGCGCGCGGCGATCAGCGCCTCGCGCGAGACTTCCGGCGTCAGCGGGCGCTCGCCGCCGAAGACATTGACGCCGCCGCACAGCGCGATGATCTCGCCGATGAGGTGGCGGTCGCTGACGGTCATGCGCGGACGATCCCAGATTTCGTAGAACACGCGCGGGGGTTTGCCTTCGCTGCGGCGCTGGCGCATCGCGGACAGCCCGGCGGCAAAGGCTTCGCGCTCGGCCCGCGCGGCTTCGGTGCGGCCGGCGAGCCGGGCAATGGCCGCGAGGTTGACAGCAATGTCATCAAGGCGCCCCGCCGCGGCGACAAACACCGGCAGCCCCGCGCGTTCGATGCGCGCGATGGCCTCCCGGGGCGTGCCGCTGTCCCAGGCCAGCACCAGGTCGGCGCGCAGCGCGAGCATGCGTTCAAGGTCGAAGTGGTGCGCGTCGCTGACCACCGGCAGGGCGCGCGCCTCGGGCGGATGATCACTGAAGCGCGCGACCCCCACGACACGATCGCCCGCCGCCGCAGCGAAGGCGAGCTCGGTCAGGTGCGGCGCCAGGGCCACGATGCGCTGCGCCGGCTGCGCGAGGCGGACCGTGCGGCCGCGCGCATCGGTGGCCTCGACCGGCGCTGCGGATGACGGGGTTGCAGCAGCCAGCCCGCACAGCACAAGCGCGGCGCAGCTCCACAGGATTTTCATTGGAAAAACAGGCCGTGGGCGCCACTGCCAACGGCCGGAGCCGCCGAGGATCAGCGCGGCTCCGCCATGTAGCGCATCAGCTTCGCGCTGGTCTGGCGCAGGCGCAGCGAAAGCATGGTTACCATCTTGACCAGGATCTTGGAGCCCAGGCCGGAGTGGTCAAGGATGATCTTGGCCATGCTGTCGCGGGTGAGCACGGCAAAGGTGGTCGGCTGCGAGGCCATGCAGGTGGCGAAGCGGGGCTCGCCGTCGATCATCGACATTTCGCCCAGCGTCATGCCGGGACCGGCGGTGGTCATGTGCTGCTGATCGCCGCGGTGGTTTTTCTTGAGGATGTCGATCTCGCCGCCGACGATGAGCAACATGAAGTCGCCTTCATCGCCCTCCCGGATGATGATCTCGCCAGGCTGGGCGCGGTAGACCTCCATGTAGCCGGCCATGGAGGAGATGTCCTCGCGCGAGAACTCGGTAAAGAACTGCGACTTGCCGACCAGCCCGAAAATCTCCGCAGCGATCGCGGTGCCGGCGCCGACGCGCTCGAGCTTGGCAAGGTTACCCTGGTCGGAGACGGGCAGCCGCTCGGCAGCTGCGGCGTCATCGTGCATGTCCATGTCCAGTGCCATAGTGGTCCGCCTTTGCGCGAAATCCGTTGCTGGCGCCGGAAACAGTGCCCGGCGGCCTCAGTCCTTGCTCACCGCGCTGAGCCGGCGCTTGCGCACGCCCTCGGCGAGGTCTTCCAGCACGCCGCGGCTTTCTTCCCAGCCGATGCAGCCGTCGGTGATGCTCACCCCATAGGCCAGCGGCTTGCCCGGCACCAGGTCCTGGCGCCCGGCCTTGAGGTGGCTTTCCACCATCACGCCGAAAATGCGCTCGTCGCCCGCGGCGACCTGGTTGGCAACATCCTTGGCCACATCCACCTGCTTCTCCGGCTTCTTGCTGCTGTTGCTGTGGCTGAAGTCGATCATGATGCGCGCAGGAATGCCGGCTTCGGCGAGGCCCTTGCCGGCGGCATCGACATTCGCAGCGTCATAGTTCGGCGCCTTGCCGCCGCGCAGGATGACGTGGCAGTCCTCGTTGCCGGTGGTCGAGACAATGGCGGAATGGCCGGCCTTGGTCACCGACAGGAAATGGTGCGGGGCCTGCGCCGCACGGATCGCGTCAATCGCGATCTTGATGTTGCCGTCGGTGCCGTTCTTGAACCCGACCGGGCAGGACAGCCCCGAAGCGAGCTCGCGATGGATCTGCGATTCGGTGGTGCGTGCGCCGATCGCGCCCCAGGACACCAGATCGGCGATGTACTGCGGCGTGATCATGTCGAGGAACTCGCAGCCCACCGGCATGCCGGTTTCGTTGAGTTCAAGCAGCAGCTGGCGGGCGATGCGCAGGCCTTCGTTGATCTGGTAGCTGCCGTCGAGCTTGGGGTCGTTGATGAGGCCCTTCCAGCCGACGGTGGTGCGCGGTTTCTCGAAATACACGCGCATCACGACCAGCAGGTCGGCGGCGAGTTTTTTCTTGGCTTCGAACAGCTTGCCGGCGTATTCCTTGGCGGCCTTGACATCGTGCACCGAGCACGGACCCATGATCACCAGCAGGCGGTCGTCGGCGCCGTGCAGGATGCGGTGGATTTCCTGGCGCGCCTGGAAGGTGGTGTCGGCGGCTTTTTCGGTCAGCGGAAACTCGCGCAGCAGGTGCGTGGGCGGGGCGAGTTCCTTGATTTCCTTGATCCGCAGGTCGTCAGTACGGTGCAGCATAAATTAGTGACTCTTTCGATTAGGTTTCTCTAAATCTTTTAAAAACAAGGCATTATAAACGATTGCAGGGCGGCGGCTAGACCGTGCCGCCGACCGTGAGACCGTCGATGCGCAATGTGGGCTGGCCCACACCGACCGGCACGCTCTGGCCGTCCTTGCCGCAGGTGCCCACACCCGGATCGAGGCGCATGTCGTTGCCGATCATCGAGACACGGGTCAAAGCATCGGGGCCGTTGCCGATCAGCGTCGCGCCACGCACCGGATGGGTCAGCTTGCCGTTTTCGATGATGAAGGCCTCGGAGGCGGAAAACACGAACTTGCCGCTGGTAATGTCGACCTGGCCGCCGCCGAAATTGACCGCATACAGGCCGCGGTCCACCGAGGCGATGATTTCCTGCGGGTCCTTGTTGCCGTTGAGCATGTAGGTGTTGGTCATGCGCGGCATCGGCACATGGGCATAGGACTCGCGCCGGCCGTTGCCGGTGGGCGCCACCTTCATCAGCCGCGCGTTGAGCGTGTCCTGGATGTAGCCGCGCAGCACGCCGTCCTCGATCAGCACGTTGTGCTGGGTCGGGTTGCCTTCGTCATCCACATTGAGCGAGCCGCGGCGTCGCTCCAGCGTGCCGTCATCCACCACGGTGACGCCAGGGGCCGCGACGCGTTCACCGATGCGGCCGCTGAACGCGGAGGTGCCCTTGCGGTTGAAATCGCCTTCAAGCCCATGACCCACCGCCTCGTGCAGCAGCACGCCGGGCCAGCCCGGTCCGAGCACCACGGTCATGGTGCCTGCGGGCGCCGGCTTCGCATCGAGATTGGTCAAGGCCTGATGCACCGCCTTGCCGGCAAAATCGTCGAGTAGCTTGTCGCTGAAATAGCCGTAATCGAAACGCCCGCCGCCGCCGGCGCTGCCCTGCTCGCGGCGGCCGTTGGCCTCGACAATCACCTGCAGCGACAGCCGCACCAGCGGCCGCACGTCCGCGGCCTGCAGACCGTCACTGCGCGCGACCATCACCACTTCATACTCGCCGGCGAGTGAGGCCATGACCTGGGTCACCCGCGGGTCGAGCGCGCGGGCCTTGCGTTCCAGGCGCTCGAGCAGCGCCACCTTCTCGGTTGCGGCGAGGCTCGCCAGCGGGTCCTGCGGCGCATACAGCGCACGCAGCGCACCCTGGCGGGCAATCGCCGCGCGGCCTTCAACGCCCTGGCGTGCAATCGCGCGCGTGGCCTGGGCCGCGGCAGACAGCGCGTTGAAACTGATGTCGTCGGAGTAGGCAAAGGCGGTTTTTTCGCCGCTGACTGCGCGCACCCCCACCCCCTGGTCGATGTTGAAGCTGCCCGCCTTGACGATGCCCTCCTCCAGGCTCCAGGACTCGCTGCGCGAATACTGGAAATAGAGGTCGGCGTAATCGACGCGGTGCGCCATGATTTCGCCGAACACCCGCTGCAGGCGGCCTTCGTCCAGGGCATGCGGCGCCAGCAGGGTTGCGCTGGCGGTTTCGAACACAGAGGCAGCTTGCAAGATTATTCCTTTAAAATCAATTACTTAAATTTTTACGCCGATGGTGCGGTGGCTCAGGGCCGGCAGGCTCTGCCGCAGATGCTGGATATGGGTGCGGTTCATGCTGGCTACAACCACCCCCGATCCGCGCGGCAGGCGGTCCAGCACCACCCCCCAGGGATCGACGATCATCGAATCGCCGTGGGTTTCGCGGCCATTGAGATGATAACCGCCCTGCGCCGGCGCCAGCACGTAGGCGAGGTTCTCGATTGCGCGGGCGCGGATCAGCGTTTCCCAGTGCGCCTTGCCGGTGGTTTCGGTGAAGGCTGAAGGCACCACGATCAGATCGACCTCGCCCATCGCGCGATAGAGCTCGGGAAAGCGCAGGTCGTAGCAGATCGACAGCCCGATGCGGCCGAACGGCGTGTCCACGGTCTGCACCTGCTTGCCGTGCTCGATGGTGCGTTCTTCGGAATATTTCTCCTTGCCCATCTCGAAACCGAAGAGATGGATCTTGTCGTAGCGCGCGACGCACTTGCCCTTGTCGTCATAGACCAGGCTGGTGTTGAGCACCTTGTCCTTGATCGAGGCCACCAGCGGCACCGAGCCGCCGATCAGCCAGAGGCCGAACTTGCGCGCGGTGGCCGACAGGAAGGCCTGGATCGGGCCATCGCCATAGTCCTCGCGCACTGCGACCTTGTCGGTGTCCTTGAGGCCCATGATGCCGAAATACTCGGGCAGCGCGACCAGGCGCGCACCCTGCTCGGCCGCCATCTCGATGAGCCACGCCGCCTCCCTCAGGTTGGACTCCACGCGCGGCCCCGAGGCCATCTGTACCCCGGCTATGCGCACCGCGCCGGCCTCTGCCGCGGGCTGGCCCTTGCGCTGGGCGCGGGTCGAACGCAATCTGGTACTCACTGTGAATCGCTCCCGTTATCCGTGATGCCTGCAGCCGCTGGCGCGGCCCCGCCCCCGATCATCCCCTTCAGCACCTTACTTCGCCACCTTGGTTGGCCACCTTGGTGGGCCACCTTGTTTCACCACCTATTCCACCAGCTCCAGCCGCACCCCCGCCACCGCCGCATCGGCCCGCAGCATCAGGCGCGACGGTTCCACCGCCAGCGCAATCAGCCAGGCGCGCAACTCCTCCGCCTGGGCCTGGGTTTCGGCGCGCGTACCGTGCGCGAGCCGCAGCCGCGCCGCGGGTTTCGCCTGCAACTGGGCCACGGCCTCGCGCAGCTGTGGATGGGCCAGTATCGCCTGTGCGCTGCGCGGCCGGTCCCACAGCTCCGGCCCCAGATCGGCGGACTGCGCAGATACGGTGGCTGCCAGATACAGCAGCAAGGCCAACACGGCACAGGATGCCCGGCTCACGGCGTGGCGGCTTCCGCCGCGGCACGATCCACCTTGACCACCTGCGGATCGGACCAGCTGCCGCTGATATCGTATTCGTAGGCGGCAATCTGGTTCAGCGGATCCTTGAGCAGGCGCTGCGCGAGAAACGTCGCCACCCCGGCCACCGGCCCGCCGAGCAGGGCGCCGGCCACCGATAACGTGTCCGACAACTGCGGACTGACCTTTACCCGCAGCAACTGGGTTTCCCTGGCCAGGTCCACGCTGCCGTGCATCACGATGCGCGCCGCGGGGCTGGTGATGCGCAGGTTGTCAGTGCTCGCCACGCCCTTGACCACCTTGACCGCACCGACGATCTCGTCGAAAGCCAGGCCTTCGCTGAAGATGTCGCGGAAGTCGAGGGAAATACGGCGCGGCAGCGACTGCAGGCTGAGAATACCGAGCAGCTTGCCGATACCGGGCTCGAGCTTGATGAACTGGCCCTTGGCGACATCAATCACGAAATTGCCGGACAGCGAGGGGTAATCAATCTGCTGCGGACTGCCGTTCCAGGTCAGCGACCCTTCGAGCTTGGCGGTGCCGCGGCGGACGCCTTCGGGATAACCCAGCCGCGTCAGCATTTTGCCGACATCGGAGACATCCAGCCGAACATTGACCTGGGTCGCGGGACGGCTCAGCCACGATTGCCAGACACCGTCGATGTTGAGGGTGCCGTCGGGATTGGCAAGGCGCAGCTTTTCGATGCGCCAGTCGCGGCCCTGCGGCGTGGCCTGCAGTTCGAGCTTGCCCAGTGCGCGCTCGACGACCTGGAATTCATCCACCACGACATCCAGCGCGGGCAATTCAGGGGGGCCCGTATCGGCCGCAGCCGCCGTTTGCGCCGCAACCGGCGCGGCGTCATCCCGGGGTGGCAGCACCAGACGGCGCAGGCGCGCGGTGAGGCGTCCACGGCCCTGGCCACGCCAGGATGCAGCGCCTTCGATGTCGCGCCCCTTCACGCTCAGCTGCAGCAGACCGGGTTGCGGCGTCGCGGTCAATGCCATCGCGCCGAAGCGGCGCCCGAACCATTCCAGCTCGCCGATACGCAGATCGCCGGCCGAGATCGGCAGGCCCGCGGCGGCGCCGGCGCCACCGATCAGCGCAAACCAGCCGTCGGCATCCAGCGAAC
>JAJTHX010000369.1 GCA_021300125.1 Betaproteobacteria bacterium
GATCGTGCACGCGGAGCAGTCAAGCTTTGATGCCGCGCGCAGGCTGCTCGATTACCAGCGCAGCCTGGGTTGTGAACAGGAGGCGCTGGATGCGGATCAGTGTCTCGCGCTGGAACCGGCGCTCGCGCAGATGCGCAGCCGCATCTTCGGCGGCATCCATACGCCGGGCGAGGATGCCGGTGACTGCTATCGCTTCTGCACCGCGCTGGAGGCCAGGCTGCGCGACGAGGCCACGCCGGTCAGCTTCCTGCTCGGCACCGAGATCACGCGGCTGCTGCACTGGCGCGGCCGCATCATCGGCATCGAGACCAGTGCCGGCGTGCTCGAGGCCGAGCGCTACGTGCTGGCGCTGGGGACGCAGAGCCCGGCGCTGGTGCGGCCGCTGGGTCTTGATCTGCCAATCTACCCGCTCAAGGGCTACAGCCTGTCGCTGCCAGTGGCGGATGACGCGGCCGCGCCGCGAATCAGCATCACCGATTTCAAGCGCAAGGTCGTTTATGCCCGTCTGGGCGAGGAGCTGCGTGTCGCCGGCATGGCCGATCTGGCCGGTTTTGACACTCGAATCGATCCGGGCCGCATCGCGACCCTGCTCGACCAGGTGTGCGACAGTTTTCCCCAAGCTTCGGATTTTTCACGGATCAGGCCCTGGTGCGGGCTGCGCCCGGCCACGCCGTGGAGCACGCCGCTCATCGGCTCCACGCCTTACCGCGAACTGCTGCTCAACACGGGCCACGGCGCGCTGGGTTTCACGCTCGCGATGGGCTGTGGCCGCATCGTCGCCGACCTGGTGGCCGGCCGCACACCGGCGGTGTCGCTCGAGGGATTCACACTGCGCCGCTGAGCGGCGGCCTCAGCTGACGCGGTATCGCGCCATGAAGGCACGGTCGATGTTGTCCTTCCAGCGCCAGACCCAGGCGCCATGGCAGGACAGGGGGCCGTACACGGCAATGGCCTGCCGGTCGCCGGTGCTGATCAGTGCGAGGGCCCGCCGCTGGGGACGGTATTCACTCAGGGGTTCGCCGCGCAGCGAGCGACGCAGGTTGTCGTGCAGCGGCGGTCCCTGGCGTACGGCGTAAACGCCGGACTTGGGTCGGGGTGCATGGCCCATGCCCGCGGCATCGCCGCTGCCGAACACATCCGGATACGAAACCGAGCGCAGCGTCGCGTCGATGCTGAGGAAACCGCCCGCATCGCAGTGGATGCCGCTGGCGCGCAGCCATGGCGCAGGCGCGGCCCCGTTGATCCAGAACACTTCGTCGCAGGCGAGCGTACTGCCGTCCGCGAACTCCAGGCCATCGGCGCGGACCCCGGTCACGGTCTGCCCCAGACGCAGGCCGATGCCCCGGGCCGCGAACACGGCCGCGAAGCGCTGGCGAACCGCAGGTGGCTGTGCAGGCAACAACTGAGCCGCGTCACCGACCAGCGTGAACCGCGCGCGACCGCCCTCAGTGGCGATGCGGTGCTGCATGGCGAGGATCGTTTCAACACCCGCGGCGCCGCCGCCGACCACGGCCAGTTCCAGCGGACGCGGCGCGTTCAGCGCGGCGCTGCACAGTATCTGCCACTGCGCCAGGAAATCGGCCACCGGCTTGATCGGGATGCCGAGGCGCCCGGCTCCGGCAATGCCGCCAGTCGCGGGCGTCGAGCCGATATCGATGGCGAGCCGGTCATAGCGGATGATGTCGCCCCTGCTGGTGACGACCTCTTGCGCCGTGGGATTCAGCGCAGTCACCATCGCCGCGATGCGTGTCGCGCCGGCCGCGGCACAGAGCGCATCAAGGTCGATATGGCATTCGTGGTGGCGGTAATGGCCTGCGATCAGGCCAGGCAGCATGCCCGAATAGGCGGTCCAGCGGTCGGGACTGAGCAGCGTGACCGTGACCCCGGGCTCCGGTGCCAATGCCCAGCGCCGCAGCACCTCGATATGGCTGTGGCCCCCGCCCGCCAGCAGCAGGCGACGGGTCATGACGGCGTCAGCGGGATTTCCAAAGTTCCTTCAGCCGCGCTTCGCGCCCGCAGGCCGCCTTGTAGTAGCTGTAGCGCGCCGGATTCTTCCGGTAATAGTCCTGGTGGTATTCCTCGGCCGGGTAGAACTGGCTGGCGCGGGTGATCAGGGTATGGATTTCGCCGGCAAAGGGCTTGTTTTTCTGCAGCGCCGCCTTTGAGGCCTCCGCCAGCTTGCGCTGGCTGTCGTCATGAAAAAAGATTTCGCTGCGGTATTGCGAACCGTGGTCACAGAACTGGCCGTTGGCCTGGGTCGGATCGATGTTGCGCCAGAACGTTTCCAGCAGCTGCGCGTAACTGACCTTTGCCGGGTCGAAGCTGACCTGAACCACCTCGTTGTGACCGGTGCTGCCGGTGGAAACCTGCGGGTAGGTCGGGTTTTTGGTTTTGCCGCCCATGTAGCCGGAGATCGTGGCAATCACGCCCGGTACCTTGTCGAAGGCCTCTTCGACGCACCAGAAGCAGCCGCCGCCGAAGGTGGCCACCGCAGTGGCCGCGGGCGCCGGTGCTCCTTGAGCTGCTGCCCACAGCGGCAGCCAAGCCAGCGCCAGCACCACGATGCGCGGCGAAATTATCTTCAAAATCATGGACATCATGGGGTTCTCCCGGAGTAAACAAGTATATCGGATAATGCCGCCTCGCCAGCCCGGCCAGCGGCTGGCGACCTTCATTAGTGGAGATTCCATGCGTCGCATTACACTGACCCAGTACCTTGTCGAGCAGCAGCGCGAAAAAGGCATTGTCTCGGCGGAATTACGCCTGCTCATCGAGGTGGTTGCCCGCGCCTGCAAGTCGATCAGCAATGCCGTCAGCAAGGGTGCGCTGACCGGCATTCTCGGCAACGCCGGCAGCGACAATGTGCAGGGTGAGGCGCAGAAAAAACTCGATGTCATTTCCAACGAGGTGCTGCTCGAGGCCAACGAGTGGGGCGGCCACCTCGCGGCGATGGCCTCCGAGGAAATGGAGCACCCGCACCAGATTCCCAACCGCTATCCGCGCGGCGAATTCCTGCTGCTGATGGATCCGCTCGACGGTTCCTCCAACATCGACGTCAACGTTTCGATTGGCACCATCTTCTCGGTACTGCGCTGTCCCGAAGGTGTCACCCCGGACGAGCAGGCCTTCCTGCAACCGGGCTCGAAACAGGTCGCTGCCGGTTTCGCAGTCTATGGTCCCTCGACCATCCTGGTGCTGACCGTCGGCAATGGTGTGGCCGGTTTCACGCTCGACCGCGAGATGGGCAGCTGGATACTGACCCAGCCGAACATCCAGATTCCTGCCGACACCGCCGAGTTCGCGATCAACATGTCGAACCGCCGCAACTGGGGGCCGGCGATGACGCGATATATCGATGAATGCCTTGCCGGCAAGACCGGTCCGCTGGACAAGGACTACAACATGCGCTGGGTGGCCTCGATGGTGGCTGATGTCTACCGTATCCTTACCCGCGGCGGCATTTTCATGTATCCACAGGACGCCAAGCACAAGGAAGG
The DNA here is from genome assembly GCA_021300125.1 of Betaproteobacteria bacterium. Taxonomy (GTDB): domain Bacteria; phylum Pseudomonadota; class Gammaproteobacteria; order Burkholderiales; family SG8-41. Next base: position 3,498 of record JAJTHX010000369.1, read on the forward strand.
CCGGCTGCGCCTGATGTACGAGGCCAACCCGATGGCGATGATCGTCGAGCAGGCCGGGGGTGCCGCCACCAACGGCAAGCAGCGCATCCTCGATGTGCAGCCGACCAAGCTGCACCAGCGCGTCGGTGTGATTCTCGGTTCACGCAACGAGGTCGAGCGCGTGACAGACTATCATCTCGGCTGAGCCGCGGATTCAACCGGACAAGGATCGGCGCATGAACAGCAGCGACACGCAGGCAACGGCCATCCTCGGCGGCGGCTGCTTCTGGTGCCTGGAGGCCGTGTATGACAGCCTGGCTGGCGTGATTTCCGTCGAGTCGGGCTATGCCGGCGGCCATCTCGACCGGCCCAGCTACGAGGACATCTGCGGCGGCGATACTGGTCATGCCGAGGTGGTGCGCATCACCTATGATCCGCAGGTGCTTTCGTATGCCGACCTGCTCGAGGTGTTTTTCGCGATCCATGACCCGACCACGCTCAATGCCCAGGGCAACGACATCGGCACCCAGTACCGCTCGGTCATTTTCCATCATGACGCAGAGCAGAAGGCGGCTGCAGAGGGTGCGATCCGGCGGCTGACGGAGGCCCGCGTATTTCCGCGGCCGATCGTGACCGAGGTCACCGCTGCGCCGGAATTCTTCCCGGCCGAGGACTACCACCAGGAATATTTCGAGCGCAATCCGCGACAGCCGTATTGCCAGTACGTGGTGGCGCCGAAAGTCGCCAAATTCCGCCAGAAATTCGCCACGCGCCTCAAGGGCTGAGCATCAGAACTGATCGGCACGCCCTCGTGCCGCGGTGACGATGGCGCGCGCCAGCCTGAGCAGCGTCAGCGGCGCCGAACCCTCCGCCTTGTTGTTGGCGATGATCGTGCACTCCTGCCCTGCGCTGACCGTGGCCAGGCAAAGCTGGGCGATGGATTCCCGCGTGGCCACGTCCTCGTCAACCAGCTTGTCAAAAGGCGTGAAGCGGGCGCGCGCCTCCTCGTAACTGTAGTTTGATTTCAGGTTCCACCGGATCAGCAGCGGCCCCGGGCCGAAGCCGGACATTGCGGCGGCCTGAACCGCAACCGGCGGCATCCTCGGATGCACGCCGACGCAGTAGCGCGCGCCGGCCTCCTTCAGCGAAGCGAAAAAGCGGCGGGTGAGAATGCGGTCGTCACGCACCTCCACCGCGTAGCGCGGTCCCTGCGGCAGGCGCGACAGGAAATCCTGCAGCTGCGCGATGAAGCGCTCCGGCGAACGGGTGAGAGTGCGCCCCAGCGGCGGGAACTGGAACAGCAGCGTGCCGGCCCGTACGCCGAGACCCGCGAGCGCCGGCTCGACGAATTCGGCAGACGCGAAACCGGGATCAAGAAAATCCGGATTGCTGCCGCCGCGGAACCCGCCTTCCCCGGGCAGCCACTGTCCGGTGATCCTGCTCGGCGCCTTCACCACGAAACGGAAATTGCCCGGCACCTGTTCGGCATAACTTGCGAATTGCCGTGCAGACAGCGGTGCGTAAAAGGAACGGTCAATGCCGACGGCGGAAAACAGCGGATGCTGCGCATAGGCGTTCAGGCCGCCGCGGGAAAGGTCTCCGGGCTCGTGGGTCTGTGCCCAGACCAGGCCGCGCCAGCCGGGAAAATGCCAGGACGAAGTGCCCAGACGCACGCCAGGCGGCAACTGCCGTGCCAGGTCGCGTGCCTCGGCGGCCGGCTCGGCCGCTGCGATGGCAGCAACACGCTCGGCAACGGGTTTGCCGCTTTCGAACAGGGAGAGTTGCCGCACCATGGCCGTGCTAGCAGCGGCGAGGCGCTGCGTCGCCGCAAGACGAAGCAGCGGGGCCGGCATGCGGGTTGAGAACGATGCGCACAGGCAATCTGCAATCCTCGACTAGGTCATTGATTTGCTTCTGCTCTTGTGACTTCGCTGCCGTCCCCGGAAAAACCGGCTCGGGCGGGCTTGCTGCCGCTGACCTCCGGCGGATTCTAGCGAATTCCCGGGCACGCCGTTTCGGGCGGTTCGCGGTGAGTACCCGCTGACATCCGTCACCCGGTTCCGTTGTTGTTTTCACTGTGCAGGACGGCGGTTTTCCCTCTGGAAAAGCGTTGACAAAGGTATTTTCCCTCGGCATCCTCTCGTCACCGTGCAATCACGGCCAGCAAGGTAACGACAGAAAAGTACTTGGAATTACTTGGCTCACAGTTATCTGGCAAACAGTACCGAACCGATTCACAACCAGCTTCATCCAGTCACTTAACGGGAGATTCATCGATGGCTGCAAAGAAAAAAGCGACCAAGAAACCTGCTGCGAAAAAGAAAAAAGCCGCAGCGAAGCGCAAACCGAATGCCGCGTTCATGAAGGCCATGCAGCCGAGCGCCGCGCTCGGTGCGGTGATCGGCAACAGCGCCATGCCGCGCACCGAAGTCACCAAGAAGATTTGGGCCTACATCAAGAAACACGGCCTGCAGGACAGCAAGAACCGCCGCAACATCAATGCCGACGAGAAGCTGAAAGACGTCTTCGGCGGCAAGAAACAGGTGTCGATGTTCGAGATGACCAAGCTGGTCAACAAGCACCTGAAATAAGCGGATTCCGCTTGTTCAGTCGGGGCGCCACGGCGCCCCGTTTTTTTCGCCAGTGAAGGCTATTTCGGCGCCCGGCGCCCCGTGCCGCAGGCACTACCGGCGAAAAGCACTGCGGCCATCACCCAGAACACCGGCGCCATGCCCAGCGCCGACCCTGCGATGCCGAACAGCAGCGGCATGCCGGCTTGCGTCAGGTTGAGCAGGAAAGTGCGCACGCCAACCACTTCGCCACCTCGGCCCTCGGGGGCCGCGTTATAGAGCACCGCCATGATCATCGGCTGGGTGCCGCCGATGGCCAGCCCGATCAGGAAGGCGGTAAGCATCAGCAGGGGCACGCTGGAGAGCAGCGGAAACACCGCCATCGCCACGCCGGTGGCGATCATCGCGCCGATCAGCATCGGCCATTCACGCAGGCGGTGCACCACCACGGGCAACACCAGGCGCACCAGGAAAATCGCACCGCCGAAGCAGCCCAGGATCAGGCCGATCACCGAGGCCGACAGGCCCAGGCGGGTGCCGTGGATCGGTGTGACAAATGTGAACAGGTCCCAGGCCATCGATAGCACCGTGCTGGCGATGAAGGCGCGGCGCAGCTCCGGGATGCGCAGAAGGTCGGCGATGCGGCGCCGTTCGCCGCCGCTTGCGCGCGGCGCCGCCGGCGGTTCCGGCAAAGGCCGCAGCCACAGCCAGGCGATGGCTGCGGCCGCGCTCAGCCCGAGCAGCAGGAAAGTGATGCGATGGCCGAAGGCGTCGATCGCAAAACCGGCCAGCATGGGGCCGAGGAATCCCGAGGTCGAAAAGGCGAGGGCGAGCAGGCTGAAGTTGCGCGTGCGTTCATGCGGCGCTCCAAGCAGCCCCGCCATCTGGCTGACACAGATATGCACCGCCATGAAACCGCTGCCGACGGCCGTGCTGACCACGAACAGCATGGCCAGGTTCGGCACCGCCGCTGCGAGCAGCACCGCGGCGAGCACCACGCACGCGCCCGCCAGCATCGGCTTGCGCACGCCGATGCGGTCGATGGCGCGGCCCCAGCCCACTGAAAACAGCAGCGGCAGTGCGGCGAGCAGCGAAATCAGCAGCCCGACGGTCATCGTGCTGGCGCCCAGGTGCAGCGCAAACAGCGACAGCGTGACCCGGCTGCCGGCGAACGCCAGGTGGAGCAGGATGGTGAGCGCGACGACCTGGTACATGATCAGGGGGGCGGCGGACGCGACGCCCAGGACACCATCGCCACGCCAAGGCAGGTCACGGCGATGCCGGCAATGGACAGCAGGCTCGGCACCACGCCGAACATCGGCAGTTCCAGCGCCACCGCGAAAATCGGCGTGAGATAGATCAGGCTGCTGACCCGGGTGGCTTGACCGCGGCGCATCAGCGTGTGGAAGGCATTCACCGCAAGGATCGACGCACCGATCACCAGGAAAACGATGGCGCCGGCGAGCGACCACGACCAGCGCACCACCGCGCCTTCGACGAACCAGGCCAGCGGCAGCAGCACGATGAAATTGGCAACGAACTGCAGCAGTGCGGCCGCGCGCAGATCGGTCTGGGGGCACCAGGCGCGCTGGTAGAGGCTGCCTACGGTGACCCCTGCAAGCGAGATCACCACTGCGACCAGTGCACCGAGCGTGGCTTCGTCAACGTCGATCTTGTGCCACACGATCAATGTGACGCCGGCCAGGCCGATGGCCACGCCCGCCCATTGCAGCGGGCGCAGCTGCTCGCCCAGCCAGCGCCCGGCCACGATCGCGGTGAGCAGGGGCTGTACTGACAGAAGCACTGCCGTGATGCCGGCGGAAAGCCCGAGGTATTGCGCGTAATGGCTGCCGCCGAGATGCACCGTGTGCATCAGCAGCCCGGCAACGATGACGTGGCCCCACTCTGCGCGGCTTTCAGGCCAGCGCGGCCTGAGCACCAGCACGAGTGCGCTCAGGCAGAGGATGCCGAAGGCAAAACGCAGTGCGAGAAAGGTAAAAGGCGCGGCATGCTGCAGGCCCAGCTTGGTGGCCAGGAAACCGCAGCCCCAGACTGTGACGAAATACCAGGCCAGCAGCGCATCCCAGGCGCGTGCAGGGGCAGGCGAGGAAGACAATGGCGGTGCTTGTCGGCCAGACCGGCGCGGCGCGGTGCTCAGGGCGCCAGCCGCGACAGCTGCCAGCCGCTGTCGCCGAGGGTGTAGAGCAGGCGGTCGTGCAGGCGGCTGGGCCGTCCCTGCCAGAACTCGAAGCTCTGCGGCAGCAGGCGGTAACCGCCCCAGTGCGCGGGACGCTGTGGCGAGTCTCCGCCGCGGGCTGCCGCCTCGTCGAAACGCGCCTCAAGCTCGGCACGGTTCGCCACCGCTTCGCTTTGCGGCGAGGCAATCGCGGCGTGGCGGCTCGCCAGCGGGCGGCTGGCGAAATACTCGTCGGATTCAGCTGCGCTCACGGCCTCGATGCGGCCCTCGACGCGCAGTTCGCGCTCAAGTTCGGCCCAGTAGAACAGCAGCGCCGCCTGCGGATTGGCGGCGAGTTCACGACCCTTGCGGCTGCGGTAGTTGGTGAAGAACACCAGCCCGCGCTCGTCGATGCCTTTGAGCAGCACGATGCGTGCCGAAGGCCGTCCCGTGCCGTCGCTGGTGGCCAGCGTCATCGCATTGGCGACAGGCAGCTCGGCGCGCAGGGCTTCATCGAACCAGCGGCGGAACTGGGCGAAAGGCTCGGTGGAGACGCCGGTTTCATCAAGACTGGCACGCAGGTACTCGCTGCGCAGGGAAGCGATGTCCAAATCAGGCTCCGGAAATTGATGCGGGAATGTCCCTGATTGTACCGCCCGCGGCCGCGCTCAGTGCGGTTCACCGGACAAGGGAATGAATTCGGTCTCGCCGGGCACCCGCGGGAAACGCTGTTCGCGCCACCGGGTGCGCGCCGCCTCGATGTGCTGCCCGCCCACGCTGACTTCCCCCTCAACCACATAGAGCGCGCGCTCTGCATGCTCGGCCGGCAGTTCGAGGCGGGTGGCGCCATCGGCTTCCAGCGCGGCGTAGACCATCGTCGAGTCAGTGCGTAGCGGCGTGCGCAGGCCCCAGCCGCTGCCGGCGATCAGGCGCAGCCCGGCATTGGCCAGCGGCAGTACCGGCAGGGCGGCGGGGTAATGGGAAAACCCCGGTTCGGTGCCTTCGTCGGCTTGCGGCAGCGCGATCCAGATCTGGATGCCGTGCAGTGTACGCGACATGTTGCGCTCGTCATCGGGGCTGCGCTCGCTGTGTATGAGGCCAAGGCCCGCGGTCATCCAGTTGACATCGCCGGGCGTGATGCGCTGGACAAAACCCGGGCTGTCGCGATGCATCAGCGCGCCTGCAAACAGGTCGGTTACCGTGGCCAGCCCGATGTGAGGATGCGGCCACACGTCGACGGCCTGTCCCGACGCGAAACGCACCGGTCCCATGTGATCGAAAAAGATAAAGGGGCCGACCATGCGTCGAGCGGCGGGGGCAGCAGCCGGCGCACTTCAAAGCCGTCGCCGAGGTCCTTGCTGTGGGCTTGCAGCTTCTGCGTGATCACGGGATGCTCTGCGCGGGGGAGAGGTCGATTATAGTGGGCGGGATTTCCGGCCCAAACGACAGAGGAGGATGACCATGGCGCGACTCAAGCCGCTGCCGATCGACGCGGTGCCCGAACTGGCCGAGTCCTGGCAGGTGTATCTGAAAGCCCTGGGTTTCGTGCCCAACAGCGTGCTGATCCTGCAGCGCAAGCCGAAGCTGGTGAAGGCGCTGGCTGCCATGGCCGCCGCAGTGTGGGACCCGCAGGGAGAAGTGCCGGTGAGCCTGAAGCGGCTGATCGCGCACATCGCGAGCAAGGCCCACGGCTGCAGTTACTGAATGGCGCACACTGCCGGGGCGGCGCTCCGGCTGGGCGTGGATGAAAAAAAGATGGAAGCGGTCTGGGAATACCGCACGAGCCCGTTGTACAGCGAGGCCGAGCGCGTGGCGCTGGATCTCGCGCTCGCTGCAGCCTCGCAGCCCAATGACGTCAGTGAAGAACTGATGGACCGGGCGCTGCGGCACTGGAGCGAGGGTCAGATCGTCGAGATCATCGGCTGCGTGGCGATGTTCGGCTTTCTCAA
>JAJTHX010000320.1 GCA_021300125.1 Betaproteobacteria bacterium
GAGGGGGCTGCGACTCGGACCGGCATGAATGCGGTAACCGCAGCAGTACTGCGCCGGCTTCAGCAGCTCTGACGCCTTTGAGTAACCAAGAACAAGCGCAACAACTATTTTTCGCGGCGCTCGCGGCGCAGAACGCCGGCCGTCTGGCAAAGGCAGAGCAGCTGTATCGCGAAGCGCTGGCGTTGGCCCCCGGCCGCCCCAGCCTCCTGAACAATCTGGCCAGTGTGCTGCGCGATCTGTCCCGCCACGAAGAAGCGCTAAATATGAGTGCGGCACTGGTCCTGGCCGCCCCGGGTGATGCACAGTCCTGGATCACCCGCGCCAGCATCTACACCGCACTAGGGGATTCGCTCTCCGCGGCCAGTGATCTGCTGCAGGCTACGCGTCTCGATCCGGAGAATGCAGCGCTGCAATTGTTGCTCGGCACAACCCTGCTTGAGGGCGGCCAGCCCGGACAGGCCATCCGCTGCCTGCGTCAGGTCTTCTCCGCCCAACCCGGGGATCCACAAGCCGCTTGCCAGCTTGCAAATGCCCTGCTCCGGGCTTTTCAGCCCGATGAGGCCATCCACTGCTGCGACAAGGCCCTGGCTCTGGATCCGCGGCACGCAGACGCTTGGCTGAATCGCGCCAACGCGCTGCTTCAGCTGGGCCGGTACGATGAGGCCCTGCACGGATACTCGAATGTGCAACAACTGGCGCCCGGGAGTCCCCGGGCCTGGTGGAACGAATCGCTGCTACGCCTGCTCCTTGGGGACCTGGAACGAGGCTGGAAACTCTACGAATACGGCTGGGCCACCGGACAGCGGGGCATGCAGAGGCCTCGGTTTACGGCACCAGCCTGGGATGGGCGGCCGTTGGAAGGCGATCTGCTGGTGTGGGCTGAACAGGGCATCGGCGACCAGATCCTGTTCGGCACCATGCTCGAGGAACTGCGGCCGCTGGCACGGCAGGTCATCGTCGCGGCAGCGCCGCGGCTGCTGCCGCTGCTTCAACGCTCGCTGCCGGGCTTGCGCTTCGTCTCCGGCGAGGCCGTCGACCCGCAGCTGCCGGTGGCTGCGCAGGCGGCAATGGGAGATCTGGGCGGCTTCCTGCGCGGCAGCGCCGATCGTTTCCCGCAACGCGCGGGCTATCTGCGCGCCGATGCTGCGCGTGCCGCTGCGCTGCGCGCACGCCTGCTGCCCGCAGACCAGCGCCTGCTGGTGGGACTGTCCTGGCGTAGCCGAAACGATCACTTCGGCGCACTGAAAAGCCTCGATCCCGGTCAACTGGCACCGCTACTTGCACTGCCAGGCATCACTGCGGTCGACCTGCAATACGGCGACACCGCGGCCGAACGCGCCATGCTGCAGCAGAAGCACGGCATCACGCTGCAGCACTGCGATGACATCGACAACTTCAACGATCTCGACGGACTGGCGGCGCTGATCGAAGCCTGCGACGTGGTGGTGTCGGTCAGCAACACCACGGTGCATCTGGCCGGCGCCCTCGGCAAACCGACGCTGGTGCTGCTGCCTTTTGCGCTGGGTCGCATCTGGTACTGGCATCAGCATGGCGAGCGCAGCCTGTGGTATCCGAGTTGCCGCCTGCTGCGCCAGCCGCAGCCCGGAGACTGGGCATCCCCGGTGGCACAAGCCCTCGCGGAAATAAATAAATTATTGAATTAAATCAATTACTTATGACGCCGTCTTGAGCGCGGCCGCGCTACCGGCCACGACCCGCGAAGCGGGAAAGACGACGCTGAAACAACTGCCGCGGCCCGGTTCGCTCTGGATTTCGAGCTTTGCGGCATGCCGGTTGAGGACATGCTTGACGATGGCCAGTCCGAGCCCGGTACCCCCGGTCTCTCGCGACCGGCCGCGATCAACGCGGTAACAACGCTCGGTCAGCCGCGGCAGGTGCTGGGCCTCGATACCGATGCCGGAATCCTTCACCGAGAACACCGCAGCGCCGTCCGCGGCCGATTTCCAGGTCAGGCGCACTTCACCCTTTTCCGGTGTGTAGCGGATCGCGTTGCTGACCAGATTGCCGAAGGCGCTGCGCAGTTCATCCTCGGCACCGTTGATCCAGGCGGCACTTTCCAGCACCAGCGTCACCCTGTGGCGGCCGGCGGACAGTGCAAGCGCATCGTGGTAGAGCGCCCGTACCACGTCGGGCACATTCACCGGCTCCTCGCGCGCCGGATTGGCCTCGGACTCCAGCCGCGACAGGGTCAGCAGATCCTCCACCAGCATCTGCATGCGTTTTGCCTGGTCACTCATCAGCGGCAATGAGCGGCGCAGCAGCGCCGGATCGGGCGACTCGATATCGGAAAGTGTTTCCAGAAAACCGCCGATCACGGTCAGCGGCGTGCGCAGCTCGTGCGAGACGTTGGCGACAAAATCTCGGCGCATGGTTTCCACGCGCTCGCGGTCGGTGACATCGCGGCTGATGATCAGCTTGCGGTTTTCCTCATAGGGCACGATCAGCACCGACAGCACCATGTCTGCGTGCGGGCTGCGCAGGGTCAGCGGCTCACGGTAACCGCCAAGCAGTGCCTCCGCGAACTGCGGCTGGCGCACCAGATAAGTGATCTGCTGGCCGGCATCGCGCCGGGCACCGAGCCCGAAATGCTGCTCCGCCCGGGCATTGCACCACTCGATACGATTCTCGCGGTCAAGCACCACCAGGCCATCGGGCATCGCCATGCCGGCGCGGCGGAATTCATGCAGTGTCGCCGTCAGCCTCGAAGCGCTGCGCTGCTGGCGGCGCAGCACATGGTAGAAATCGGCGAACAGGTCTTCCCAGAGGCCGCTGCCCTGGGGCAGCGCCTCGGGGCGCGGATCGGCAATCCAGCGGCTCAGCCTTGCGATGTGGCGCAGGTGATGGATCAGCAGCCACAGCAGGCCGAGACCGACCACCACCAGACCGGCCTTGGGGCCCGACAGCAGCGCGCTGACGCCGCCCAGCACGGCCAGCAGCAGCAGCCTGAACGCCAACCAGCGCCAGACCGGACTCACCGCTGTGCCTGCGCCGGATTCATGGTTCAGCCTGCCGTCGCCGAAAAGCGGTAACCGGAGCTGCGCACGGTCTGCACCAGGCCATCATGCCCGGTAGGCTCCAGCGCCTTGCGCAGGCGACGGATGTGCACATCCACCGTGCGCTCCTCGACGAACACATGGTCGCCCCAGACATGGTCGAGCAGCTGCACCCGGGTGTACACCCGCTCGGGGTGGGTCATGAAAAAGTGCAGCAGGCGGAATTCGGTCGGCCCCAGGGTCAGCGCATGGCCGTTGCCGCTGACGCGATGGCTGCCCGGATCGAGCTGCAAGCCGGCCACCTCGACTAGGTCGTCGGTGGCCTGGGGCGAACGCCGGCGCAGCACGGCCTTGACCCGGGCATTGAGCTCGCGCGGCGAAAAAGGCTTGGTGATGTAATCGTCAGCACCGGTTTCAAGACCGGCGAGCTTGTCCTGCTCCTCCGCGCGCGCGGTGAGCATGATCAGCGGCACATCATGGGTGCGCTTGTCGCCGCGCAGGCGGCGCGCGAATTCGACCCCGTTGATGCCGGGCAGCATCCAGTCGAGCACGATCAGGTCCGGCAATTCCTCGCGCACCATCTGCAGCGCCTGTTCGGCCGATTCGGCGCGCAGTGCGCGATGGCCTGCGAGCTCGAGGTTGCAGGCCACCAGCTCCTGGATCGCCGGCTCGTCCTCGACCACCAGAATCGTTGCTGCCATGCCAAGCTCCATGGGGTGAATGTTGACCCCTGAATATTATGAACCGGATGTGACAGGGGTATGACATGGTTGCGAATCCGCAAGCCAAGCCCTTAATAATGCTAAAGTTTTTTCATCCTCGCGGGGCTCGGTTATGATGCGGCCTCGCATCCTCCCCCCAGCACCGCAACAACACCATGGCCGGTCTCAGCAAAAACATTCCACTGCCCACCGAAATCACCCTGCACCAGTCCTCGAAAGTGCTTGAAGTGTCGTTCGCCGACGGCAAGACTTTCAAGCTGCCCTGCGAATTCCTGCGCGTGTATTCGCCCTCGGCCGAAGTGCGCGGCCACGGCCCCGGCCAGGAAACCCTGCAGACCGGCAAAAAGGAAGTCGGCATCCTCGCCGTCGAGCCGGTCGGCCAGTACGCGGTGCAGTTCAAGTTTTCCGACGGCCATGACACCGGCATCTACTCCTGGGACCTGCTCTACGAATACGGCCAGAACCAGGACCGGATGTGGCAGGATTATCTGAAGCGTCTGCAGGAAGCGGGCGCCAGCCGCGACGCCTGAGCGGTCGGGTATCCGGAGGCCACGCCTTCACCACAACATGAAAACCACCGATTTCGGTTTCAGCAAGGTCCCCGAGGACGAAAAGGCGCGCAAGGTCGCCGAAGTCTTCGACTCGGTTGCATCGCGCTACGACCTGATGAACGACCTGATGTCGGCGGGCCTGCACCGGCTGTGGAAACGCTTCGCCGTCGCGCAAAGCCTGGTGCGCCCGGGTGAACGCGTGCTCGATGTCGCCGGCGGCACCGGCGACCTGACGCGGCTGTTCGCCGAGCGCACTGGCCCGCGCGGCCAGGTCGTGATCACCGACATCAACGGGCCGATGCTGCGTCGCGGCCGCGACCGCCTGATTGACAGCGGCCTGGTGGTACCGGCAGTGCAGTGTGACGCCGAGAAACTGCCCTTCCCCGACGAGCATTTCGACTGCGTCTGTGTTGCGTTCGGCCTGCGCAACATGACCCACAAGGACGGCGCGCTGGCAGAAATGCGCCGCGTGCTGCGCGCTGGCGGCCGCCTGCTGGTGCTCGAATTCTCGCGCGTGTGGCAGCCACTGGCCCCGCTCTACGACGCCTACTCCTTCCAGGTGTTGCCGCGGCTGGGCCAGCTGATCGCCAACGACGCCGACAGCTACCGCTATCTTGCCGAATCCATCCGCATGCACCCCGACCAGCCCACGCTGAAAGCGATGATGGAAGGCGCCGGACTGGAACGGGTCGAATTTTTCAATCTCGCCGCGGGCGTGGTTGCCCTGCACCGCGGCTTCCGTTTCTGAAGCACGCCACCCGGGCCGAATCGCATGACAGTACTAGCCATACCATTACTGTTTGTAATGAAGCACACGGGAGCGAAACCTATAATGCTGTTGTCAAAGCTGCATCCATAAATACGAGGAGAACCCTGTGAAAACCCTGATTACCACCCTGGCCCTGTTCTGTGGCCTTGCCCTGGTCAGCGCCGAGACCGAAGCCTCCAAGCGCCTGGGCGGCGGCAAGAACATGGGCAGCCAGCGCAGCATCACCCAGCAGCCGGCGCCCAAGGCCCCGGCCCAGCAGCAGGCCCAGCAACAGCAGCAGCAACAGCAGGCGGGTGCCCCGGCGCAGCAGCAGGGCGCGGCTGCCGCCGCACCCCAAGGCAACAAATGGCTCGGCCCGCTGGCCGGCCTCGCCATGGGTGCAGGCCTGATGGCGCTGTTCATGAACAACGGCATCGCCGGCGCGCTCGGCGGGCTGCTGCTCGCACTGGCGATCGCCGCAGTGCTGGTGTTTGCCTTCCGCGCCCTGCGCGGCCGCGCCGCCCAGCAGGCCCCGCTGCAGTATGCCGGCCACCAGGGTCAGGCACCGCAGCCGGAAGCACAGCCCCTGTTCGGCGGCGGCAGCGCCCCCGCAGCGAACCCGGTGGCGGCCACCGCAGGCCGCTGGCCGGCGGATTTCAATGCCCAGGAATTCCTGCGGCACGCGCGCCTGAACTTCGTGCGCCTGCAGGAAGCCAACGACAAGCGCGACAGCGAAGCCCTGGCTGATTTCCTCGCC